>NZ_JBPQTW010000006.1:0-88869 GCF_051386535.1 Streptomyces sp. URMC 127 | reverse complement strand
CGGCGGGGACGGCGGGGGCAAGGCATGGACGGCGGAGGGAGCCGGGGATGGCGGCGGAGCAGGAGCGGCTTCCGGTGTTCGTCTACGGGACGCTGCGTCCCGGGCAGGCCAATCACGGCCGCTTCCTGCGGGGCCGCACGGTCGCCGAGGAGCCGGCGCTGCTGCGGGGCGCGGTGCTGTACGAGGGCCCCGGATACCCGTACGCGGTGGCGGAGCCGGGCGGCGAGGTCCGGGGCGAGCTGGTGCGTCCGGCGCCGGATGTGTACGCGGCGGTGCTCGCGTCCCTGGACGAGCTGGAGGGCTGCGCCCGGGACGGCAGCGGCGAGCTGTACGTACGGGTGGTGCGGGCGGTGCTGCCGGACGGCGGGGAGGGCCCGGTCCGCGCCTGGGTGTACCTGGCGGCGGAGCCGACGGCGCGGCGGCTGCGGTCGGCGGGGACGCGCGTACGGGGCGGCAGCTGGCCCGGGATGTAGGGCCGCCGCATCAGGCTGCTCCCACGTGCCTCTGCGGGGCGTCCGGCGGCGCGGGGCGCCCTGTTCCGGCGGCTCCGCCGGGGCCGCGGCCCGACCGGTGCGCGTCTCACATGCCGGGACCCCGTCCTGCGCCGGCAACCCCTCACGGGCGAGCACGACTTGATGGCCAGTTGGACCGCACGTCACCTACCGGCCACCCTGCGTCGACGCATTGTTAACAGTTGATCAACTGTCCGGACATCACGCCTATCTGATCTTTTCATGCCCATGCCAGGGCAGGCAGAGTCCTCCGCGGGACCACAGGTTCCCGCGGTGCGCGAGTGACGGCACCGCGTGCATGCAGGCGGCCGGGCGCGTCCCGAACCGCCCTCGACGCAAAGGGCGCTGAACTTGCGTACAACCCCCACAACGCACCACCGAATACTCGCCGCCGCCGTGGCCGTCGTCGCCGCGGCCACCATGGCGGGCACCGCGTCCGCCGCTCCGTCCGTCAGCGACGCCACCCGGGACCGGGCCCGCGAGTCGGCCGCCGACTCTTCGTTCAACGCAGCCGCTCTGGCCGCCAACGCCGAGACCGTGAAGGCGGCCACCGCCGCGGCCCTCGCCCACGCGGACGCCACGGGCGTCGGCAAGAACGAGACGCTCCGGGTCAAGGACACCCTCGTCGACCCCGAGGGCAAGCGCCACGTCCGCTTCCTCCGGGCCTACCAGGGCGTTCCCGTGGTCGGCGGCGACCTCGTCGTCCACCTCGACGCCAAGAAGAACTACCTGGGCGTCACCCGGGCCATCAAGCACCGCGTCGCCGTGCCCTCGGTCGCCCCGAAGCTCACCGCGCCGCAGGCCGCGGCAAAGGCCGCGAAGTCCGTGGCCGGGAAGGCCGCGAAGACCGAGCTGGTGGTCGACGCGCGGAGCGCCGAGCCGGTCCTCGCCTACCGCGTGACCGTGACCGGCAGCGGCAAGGCCGAGGGCGGTGTCGGCCACAGCGTCGTCGTGGACGCCGGCAACGGCAAGGTCATCAGCAGCACGCCGCTCAGCGACGGCTTCATATCCCCCCGCCTGAAGGCCACGCTCCGCGACCAGGGCCGGACGGCGAAGCCGCGCACGAACGCGAAGTCCACGCCGCCGGCCAAGGTGCAGCCCGGCGCCGGGTTCCCGGTCCAGGCGAGCGGCACCGGCGCCTCCTTCTTCGCCGGCAACGTCCCGCTGACGACGACGCAGACCGCCAAGGACACCTTCGTCCTCAAGGACCCGAGCCGCGGCGGCGGCGAGACCCGCGACGCCGGGGGCAAGGAGCTCGACGCCTTCGCCTCCGGCAAGGCCTTCACCGACTCCGACAACCGCTGGGGCAACGGCACCGTCACGGACGCCGCCACCGCCGCCGTCGACGCGCAGTACGGCATCACCAGCACGTACGACTACTACAAGGCCGCGTTCGGCCGGAACGGCATCAAGAACGACGGCACCGGCCCGCGCGCCCTGGTGCACTTCGGCGACAAGGTCGGCAACGCCTTCTGGTCGCCCGAGTGCGGGTGCATGCTCTACGGCGACGGCGATGGAGAAACGTTCAAGCAGCCGCTGGTGGCCCTGGACGTCACCGGTCACGAGCTCAGCCACGGCGTGATCGAGGCCACCGCCGACTTCCAGCCGACGCGCGTGGACGCGAGCCAGAACCAGTTCGGCGAGGCGGGCTCGCTCAACGAGTCGCTCGCGGACATCTTCGGCGCGGGCGTGGAGTTCCGTACGAACAACGCCGGCAACCCGCCGAACTACCTGCTCGGCGAGAAGCTCGGCCTGGAGCAGAAGTTCCTGCGCCGCATGGACAAGCCGTCGCTGGACGTCCTGGAGGGCACGGTCGACTACTGGGACGCGCAGTCCTACGACCGCGAGGTGCACGCCGGCTCCGGTGTCTCCTCGCACGCCTTCTACCTGCTGGCCGAGGGCAGCGGCAAGAAGACCATCGGCGGCGTGGAGTACGACTCGCCCACGTACGACGGCAAGGCGGTCACCGGCATCGGCCGGGAGAAGGCGCAGCAGATCTTCTACCGCGCGCTCACCCGCTACATGGTCTCGACCACCGACTTCCACGAGGCCCGCACCGCCACGCTGCAGGCCGCCGCGGACATGTACGGCGAGGGGAGCGCCGAGCACAAGGCGGTCGATGCCGCCTGGGCCGGCGTGAACGTCACCGCCGCCAACACGCCCAAGGAGGGCCCGGCCGTCAAGCGCTGACGGCGCCGGGGCTTGCGTTCTGCTGCCCGGCCGGCCGGTTCCCCCGCGCGGCGCGCACCCGGGGAGCCGGCCGGCCGACGTGTGATCCACAACCCATGGCCCGGCGAAGTGGATGTTGTTATGGTCGACGCCACCAGAGAGTTGGGCCTTCAAACCCACCCAACGCGCACTGGCCGACGACAAGGGGGAGCAAGTGCCGGCACACGCGGAGAACGCGGAGAACGCAGAGAACGCGGTCAACACAGCGGCGGTCACGGACGCCGAGGAGCTGAAGGTTCTGAACGCGGAGCTCGCGGCGTCCCTCGACGGCGGTTTCACCAGCGAGTACGCCGACGTCAACGGCATCCGGCTGCACTACGTGACCGGCGGCGAGGGCGATCCGCTGGTGCTGCTGCCCGGCTGGCCCGAGACGTGGTGGGAGTACCGCAAGGTCATGCCCGCGCTCGCGGCCCGCTTCCGCGTGATCACCGTCGACATCCGCGGCATGGGCGGCTCCAGCAAGCCGCAGTCCGGCTTCGAGAAGAAGTCGATGGCGCGGGACATCCTGGAGCTCGTCCGCCACCTCGGACACGAGAAGGTGAACATCGCCGGGCACGGCATCGGTGCGATGGTCGCCTTCGCCTACGCCGCGAACCACCCGGAGGCCACCGAGAAGGTGGCGATCCTCAACACCACGCACGCGGACCGCAGCTACTACAAGTTCCCCATGCTGCCGAACCCCGGCGACAAGGGCCCGCACCGCTGGTGGCTCGCCTTCAACCAGGTGGCCGGCTTCCCGGAGCAGGTCCTCACCGGCCGCTACCGCCACATCATCGACTACATGTTCGGCCTGAGCCTGGTGAACCCGGAGTCCATCACCGACCGGGACCGGGACGTCTACGCCAAGGCGTACTCCTCGGCCGAGGCGATCCGGGCGAGCAAGGGCTGGTTCCAGTCCTACCAGCAGGACATCGCGGACTTCGAGTCGTACGACAAGATCTCCGTGCCGATGCTCGGCCTCGCCTACGGGACGTTCTTCGAGTACATGCGGGAGGTCTTCCCCCAGCAGGGCACCGACGTCCGCATGGCGGAGATCGAGGGCACCCGCAACTACCTGGTCGAGGAGCAGCCGGAGGCCGTCACGCGCGCCCTCCTGGAGTTCTTCGGCTGAACCCGCCCCGCGGGCGACGTCCTGCGCCGGGCCCTCCCGGCCCGGCGCAGCGACCGCCGCTCGGACTCGCTCGTCCCGCCCCACACGCCGCTTTCCTGCCCGGACTCCAGTGCCCAGCGCAGGCAGGCCTCCCGCACCGGGCAGCGGCGGCAGACCGACTTGGCGTCCTCGGTCTGGGTGAGCGCGGGACCCCGGCTCCCGACGGGGAAGAAGAGTTCGGGGTCCTCGTGGAGGCACGCGGCGTACTGTCGCCAGTCCATGGGGCGATCCATGTGGTCATTCCCTTCGATCGCATCAGCGGCCCCCCTCTCTCCACTCCGCGTTGCCCGGGATCCGCCGGCTAAGCCTCACTCCAAGCCTCACTCCATGTGAATGTCGACACCCATCTCCTTGTCCCCGGGGTTCCCCTGCACCTCGATGGTGACTCCGGAGAACGCGCCGCCGGGCAGGTTGAGCGGGGGCCTCGTCGTCTCGCCGAGGGTGGCGTTGCCCAGGGAGGGGTAGAGGTCGTCGGCGTCGCCCCGGTTGCCGCGACCGAAGATCGCGCCGAGGTCGCGCTTGCCGTCGGCCTGCATCAGCTCGATCGCCAGCCGGTCCTCGCGGTTGACGTCCCTGATGGCCTCGTCGACGACGTAGACGGCCACGCCCTCGTCGGGGAGGGCGGCGTCCTGCCCGCGGCGGCGCCGGTACTCGACGATGAGGTACTGCAGGTCCGTCATGGTGTCGGGGTTCTGGACGAAGAGCAGGTCGCCGCTCTCCGCCGCCGGCCGCAGCACGACGTCCTTGGTGGTGCCGGTGATGCTCTGCGGCGCGACCCAGCTGTGGAACATGCGGAGCATGCCGTTGGGGAGCGTCGGCGTGAGGCCGTGGTTGCCCCAGTTGCCCGAAGCCATCAGGCAGTAGTTTCCGAGGCCGTTGGACTTGGTCGCCTCCAGCTGGCCCGTGTCGTAGTAGTCGGCGTAGCGGGCGGCGAGGTGGCCCCACTCGTGGGCGCAGACGCCCATGGCGCAGTCCTCCGGCACGGTGAGGAAGGTCTCCACCTTCAGGTTGGGAGCGACCTTCATGCCGCCGGGGATGCCCCACTTGAGGCTCCAGAGCTCGTTGACGCCCTCCGGGCCGTCGATCTCCTCCGCTCCGCGGCTCGCGTGGACGATGAAGAGCGCGGTGACCGTCTTCTCGTCGAGCACGTCGAAGGGCGTGAAGTCGACGCCCTCCTCCAGGGCGATGCGGACCGCGTCGCGCGCCATGCCCTGCGAGTTGCGGGGGAAGCCGTTCTCGTTCAGGCCGGAGTTGCCGTCCGCGTAGAAGGAGAGCGGCTGCGGCAGACGGAACCAGCCGCGGACCTCTCCCTGGATGTCGATGCCGTTCTCGCCGAACGTCTGGAACCCGCTCACGGTTCGGTAGTAGTCGCGCATGCTGCCGGTCGGCAGGGCGTTCGCGCTGAACAGCAACTGCTCGTAGTGGCCGGGGCGGTGGGACGCGTCGTGCGGGTGGTCGGGGAAGTCCACCAGCAGCACGAGGGTGCGGACGACTCCCTTCAGTTTCTTGGCGGGGCGGGTGATGAGCTCGCGGCCGGCGAAGGCCGGGCCGACCCCGGAGGCGCCGTCGTCGAGGCCGACGCGCCTCTCGCCGCGGCGGGAGGAGCGCCAGACCGAGTAGTAGTCCTCGAAGGTGGTGCCTTGCGGGAGCCGGCCCAGTTCCACCAGGTCGAGGTAGCGGGTGTAGAGGCGGGCCAGCGCGTCGGGGGACAGCGGCACCGGGCAGGGCCGCGTCATCGCGCAGGGCCGCAAGGTCGTGCAGGCGTGTCGCATGGTGATCACTCACCGGAGTCGTTCGATCACACGATTCTGCGCATACTTACCGCGTAAATATGTGGTGTCCGTTTATGCTGTATATGTACAGGTTCAGCCCGGGGTCCGTCCCCTGTCAAGGCAGAACCCTCCGCAGAGGGAGGCCGTCGCCATGGCTGCCCGCACCCGTCTCACCAGGGACCGGGTCATCGACGCGGCGCTGCGCGTCGTGGACGCCGAGGGGCTCGACGCCCTGAGCATGCGCCGGGTCGCCGACGAGCTCGGCGTCGAGACGATGGCCCTCTACCGCTACACCCCCAGCAAGGACGAGCTGCTCGACGGCCTCGTCGAGCGGCTGTTCATCGAGCTGGAGCAGAGCCTGAGCGCCACGCCGTTCGGCCCGGCCGCCCTCGCCGCGGGGGACGCCGACACCGCTCCCCCGTGGCGCGAGGCGCTCGTCGCCGTCGCCCGGGCGATGTACCGCGTCGCGCTCGCCCACCCGCACGTCGTGCCGCTGATGACGCTCCGGCCGCTCACCGTCCCCCTGAGCCGGCGGCCGCCGGCGGTGCTCCGCGCCCACGAGCGCCTGCTGACCCGCCTGGAGCGGGCCGAGCTGGGCGAGCGCGCCACCCTGGAGCTGTACCGCGCGTGGATCTCCTGGGTGCTGGGGTACATCGTCACCGAGCTCCGGGAGTTCGTGGACAATCCGGAGGAGCCCGATCCCTCCTTCCGGCTCGGGCTGCACCGGCTGCCGGTCAGGGAGTTCCCCCGGCTGAGGGCCCTCGGGCCCGGGCTGGCCGCCCGCGGCGGCGAGGAACAGCTCGCCGCCGGCGTCACGGCACTCATCGACCGCTTCGCACCGCCGCGATGACCCCGGCGGCGTCCCGCGCGACGCCGTCCTCGCCCCGGCCTCCTCCCGCTCGGGCCGGGCGGGCGGCCCCTTCCCGCCCGCGCCGACGCGGGCCGGGATGTGGATGAACGGCGGCAGGCCGGTGAGCAGCGGATGGGCCCGCGCCCGGTCCAGCCCGTACGCGCCGCAGAGCATCAGGGTCTCGCCGGAGCGGACGGGGCCGCGGTGGCGGAGCGCCGGCCACGAGCCGTCCGGCTCCAGCTGCGCGTCCTCCAAGGGGTCGAGGGGGGTCGGCGAGGGCGTGACCGTACCGGTGGGCCAGGAAGACGACGTCGCCGGGGCCGAGCCGGACGGGCTCGGCGTCCTCCGTCGGCGAGGGCGTGACCGCCTTCCGGCCGGGCGACGCGGCGATGGCCGCGGCCGACTTCGACTTCGGCGTCGACGGGGTCTACGGCGAGCGGGTCGTGCTGCCCGAGGCGTCGCTGGTGCACCGGCCTCGGGGCGTGGACGCGGTCACGTCCGCGGCGGTGCGGCTGACGTACTCGACGGTGTACGGCGGCATGGTCGAAACCGGCGGACCGGCCCCCGGCGACCATGTGATCATCACGGCCGCCTCCAGCAGTGCGGGGACGGCCGCGATCCAGACGGCCCCGCGGACGGGCGCGATCCCGATCGCCACCACGCGCGGCGAGCGCGCACCGCCTGATGGAGTCCGGCACCCACACAGGCAAGATCGTGGTCACCGTATGACGGCGTGAAGAGGCCCGGGAGGTGCCGCCTGTCCGCGCGCGCTACCGGCCGGGCCGTCCAAGAATGGGGGAATGAGCAGCGCGACGAGCAACGGCCCGGCCGTCTCCCGGGAGGAGTTCGACGCGCTGTTCGAGAGGGTCCGCACGTGGGGCCGCTGGGAGCCCGCCGAGCGCGGCGCCTGGAACCGGGTGGGCGCGGACCACGTACGGCGGGCCGCCGCCCTGGTGCGGTCCGGGACGGCCGTCCCGCTGGGCCGGCCGTGGGACACCGTGTCCGGCCCGGACAACCGCAGGCCCGCCCTCCACTACATGTCGGACCTGGGTGACGTCGAGGCGCCCGAGCCCTCCGCGCACAAGGACTTCGTGGGCGCCGACTACCACGGCAAGGGCATCAGCCATCTGGACGCCCTGTCCCACATCGCCTACCGCGGGCGGCTCTACGGAGGCGGCGCCGCGCGGGAGCTCGTCGGCGCCGCGGGCGCCCGCTTCGGCAGCGTCGCGGCGCTCGGTCCCCTGGTGACCAGAGGGGTGCTCCTCGACGTGCCCGCCGCGCTCGGGCTCCCGTGGCTGGAGCCGGGACGGGCCGTGCACGCCGAGGACGTCACCGCCGCCGAGGAGGCGCTGGGCGCACAGATCGGCGAGGGCGACGCCGTACTCCTGCGGACCGGTCGCTTCCGGCGCCGCCGGGAGCTGGGCCCCTGGGACGCGGACGCGTTCTGCGCGGGCTTCCACGTGGACGCCGTGCCGCTGCTGGCCGAGCGAGGCATCGCCCTGCTGGGCGGCGACGGCGACAGCGACGTGCGGCCGTCGCCGGTGGAGGGCCTCCACTCGCCGGTCCACGCGCTCGCCGTCGCGGCGATGGGCGTACCGCTGCTGGACAACCTGGACGTCGAGGAGCTGGCGGCCGCCTGCGCCGCCACGGACCGTCACGACTTCCTGCTCATCGTGGCCCCCCTGAACATCCCGGGCGGTACGGGCTCGCCCGTCAGCCCGGTGGCCGTCCTGTGACCGCGGGTCCAGCCCCTTATTCCCCGTTAGTTCTAAAATGGAACATCAGTGCAGGGCGCCTACCGTACGGGAAGTGATCCGGATGGGGCTCGTGGCGGACGACTTCGGCCCCGCGCTCGCCCGCGAGCAGTTCTTCGCCGGCGCGCCGGTCGTGGACGCCGTACGCGGCCCGATCTTCGATTCGTGGCAGCGGAGCCGGTCGCTGGGCCTGTCCCCGGACGGCTGCGAGCTCCCGTTCGTACAGGACCTCGACTTCGACGGCCGTCTCGTCCGCGCGGCCACGCCCGTGCTGGACCGCCTGCAGGCCCGGTTCGCGGGCGGGAACATGAACGTGGCGCTGGCCGACGCGCGCGGGGCGGTGCTGCAGCGCCGCTTCGGCGACGCTTCCATGGTCCGGCGGCTGGCCCCGATCCAGAGCGTCCCCGGCTTCGTCTTCGCCGAGAAGTACGCCGGGACCAACGGCATCGGCCTGGCCCTCGCGGACCGGCGGCTGGTCAGCGTCTACGGCGCCGAGCACTTCGCCGAGCGCTCCCAGTCGAACGCGTGCGCGGCCATCCCCATCCGGGACCTGCTCAACGGCCGCATCGAGGGAGTGCTCTGCTTCGGCTTCCCCCGTACCGACGCCGACGCGTCGCTGGACATCGTGATCCGCAAGGCGGCCGGCGCCATCGAACAGCGGCTGCTGGAGCAGAGTTCGGCGCGCGAGCGCGCCCTGCTCCAGGCGTACCTCGACGCCAGGAGTCTCGCACCGGCCGGCGCCGGGGCCGTCGACGGCGGGCCGGAGGGGCCGGCCGCGGCCGCCCTGGACTGGCGGGACCGGATGATCCTGGAGGAGCGGGCCGCCGAGCTGATCGCCTCGGCCCAGCGGGCCGCCGTCGAGGTGCCGCTGCCCGGCGGCCGGCGCGTGACCCTGCTCAGCCGCCCGGTGACCACCGCCTCGGGAGTGGAGGGCGTCGTCGTCGAAGCGGTCCTCGCCGCACGGCATGAGCCCCTCGCCGTCGCCACCGCCTCCCCCACGGAAGCCGTCCCGGAGAGCGGGGAGAGCAGGACCACGGCCGTCTCCCCCGCCGCGACCGCAGCCGTCGCGCCGCCCGGTCTCCTGGCCGAGCAGGCCCTCGCCCGCTTCACCCCGCTCCCCGGCCGTACGCCCGTCACCGCACCCGCCGGCCCCGCCGCGACGGCCCGCGCGCCGGGCCCGGCGGGGCCCCGCGACGGCGGGCGCTCCCCCGGCGGCACGCCCGGCGGCCTGCTGCTGGTCGGCGAGCCGGGCGTGGGCAAGCACGCCGTGGCGGCGCGGCGCCGCCTGGAGCTGCTGTCCGAGGCCAGCACCCGGATCGGCACGACCCTGGACGTGACCCGCACCGCCCGCGAGCTCGCCGAGATGGCCGTCCCGCGCCTGGCCGACTTCGTCACCATCGACCTCTGCGAGGAGGTCCTGCGCGGCGACGAGCCGGCCGAACCCACCCGGAACCTGCAGCGCACCGTGGTGCACGGCTTCCGCGGGGACTGCCCCTTCTACCCCGCCGGCGAGCGGGTCGAGCTGCAGCCGACCACGCCCCAGCTCCGCTGCCTGACCAGCGGGCGGACCGTACTGGAGCCCGACCTGAGGGACGCCCCGGGCTGGGTCCGCCAGGACCCCGCGGCCGCCCAGCGCATCCTCGCCCACAACGTCCACTCCCTCATCGCCGTGCCGCTGCTCGCCCGCGGCGTCGCCCTGGGCATCGCGAGCTTCTACCGCGCCCGCGACCCCGCCCCGTTCGGGGACGACGACCGCTCGCTGGCCCAGGAGCTCGCCACGCGGGCCGCCCTGTGCATCGACAACGCCCGCCGCTACACGCGCGAGCACGCGATGGTGCTCGCCCTGCAGCACAGCCTGCTGCCGCACGGCTTCCCCGAGCAGAACGCCGTGGAGGTCGCGCACCGCTACCTGCCCGCCGAGTCCGGCGTCGGCGGCGACTGGTTCGACGTCATCCCCCTCTCCGGCACCCGCGTCGCCCTCGTGGTCGGCGACGTCGTCGGCCACGGGCTGCACGCCGCCGCCACCATGGGCCGGCTGCGCACCGCCGCGCGCACCTTCGCCGAGCTGGACCTGCCCGCGGACGAGGTCCTCACCCACCTCGACAACCTGGTCGGGCGCCTCGACCGCGAGGAGGGCGGCGGCGACCCGGGCGCCGGCATCCCCGGCATCATCGGCGCGACCTGCCTGTACGTCATCTACGACCCCACCACGCAGGAGTGCGCCATGGCCCGGGCCGGGCACCCGCCGCCCGCGCTGGTGCTCCCCGACGGCGCCGTCACCTTCCCCGAGCTGCCCGCCGGGCCGCCGCTGGGGCTCGGCGGCCTCCCCTTCGAGACGGCGCAGTTCCTGCTCCCGGAAGGCAGCAGCCTGGTTCTCTACACCGACGGGCTGATCGAGGACCGCCGGCGGGACTTCGACACGGCCCTGGAGGACCTGCGCCGGGCGCTGTCGCACCCCGACCGCCCGCCCGAGGACACCTGCCGGGCTGTCATGGAAACCGTGGCACCCGGCCGGCCCGACGACGACATCGCCCTGCTCGTCGCCCGCACCCACGTCCTGGACCGCGACCGGATCGCCGCCTGGGACCTGCCCGCCGACCCGGCGCTGGTCTGCTCCGTCCGCGCCGCCGTCACCCGCCGGCTGGCCGAGTGGGGGCTGGAAGAGACCGCCTACGCCGCCGAGCTGCTGCTCAGCGAGCTGGTCACCAACGCGATCCGGTACGGCTCCGGTCCCGTCCGGGTGCGCCTGCTCTACGACCGCGCGCTGACCTGCGAGGTCGCCGACACCAGCAGCACCTCCCCGCACCTGCGCCATGCGGCGGCCACCGACGAGGGCGGCCGCGGGCTGTTCCTCGTCGCGCAGCTCTCCCAGGCCTGGGGGACCCGCTACACCCCGGAGGGGAAGGTCATCTGGGCGGAGTGCGCGCTGGAGGTGCCGGGCGGCAAGGCGGGCCCCGCCGCGCTGCGGATCGACCTCGACGACATCCCCGCCATCTGACGGCCCATCCGGGATACGGGGCGAAAGGGGCCGTAGCATGACGAACGTGCGGAACTCCCAGCCCCTCGTCCGCATCCGCGGTCTCGGCAAGCGGTTCGGCGGCACGCTCGCGCTCGACGCCGTCGACCTCGACATCGGCCGCGGCAGCGTCCTGGCCCTCCTCGGCGCCAACGGCGCGGGGAAGTCCACGCTCATCAAGGTGCTCGCGGGCGTCCACCGCGCGGACGCGGGCGAGGTGACCGTCGCCGGGCACCCGCTCGGCACCGAAGCGGCCTCCCGCGCCATGTCGTTCATCCACCAGGACCTCGGACTGGTCGGGTGGATGACGGTCGCCGAGAACATCGCGCTGGGCACCGGATACGCCCGCCGCGCGGGCCTGATCTCCTGGCGGCGCACCCGCCGGCAGGGCGCCGGGGCCCTGGGCGTCGTCGCCGCCCACCTCGGCCCGGACGACGTCGTCTCCGGCCTCTCCCGCGCCGAGCGCTCCCTGGTGGCCATCGCCCGCGCCCTGTGCACCCGGGCGGAGCTGATCGTCCTGGACGAGCCGACCGCGAGCCTCCCGGCGGCCGACTGCGCCCGGCTCTTCGGCGTCCTGCACGCCCTGCGCGACCGCGGCCACGCGATCGTCTTCGTCACCCACCGGATCGACGAGGTGTTCAAGGTCGCCGACGCCTTCGCCGTGCTGCGCGACGGACGCGTCGTCAGCCAGGGGCCGGTCGCTGGATACGCCCCGGCCCGCCTCGTGCAGGACATCGTCGGCCACGAACCGCGCGGCTACGCCTTCACCGCCCCCGCCTCCGGGCCGCCCGTCCTCAGCCTGGACCGGGTGCGGACCGAAGCCGGCGGGCCGGTCAGCCTGGAGCTGCGCGCCGGCGAGATCCTCGGCATGGCCGGCCTCACCGGCGCCGGGCACATGGAGCTGGGCCGGGCCCTCGCCGGAGCCCGTCCCCTGCTCGGCGGGCGCGCCCTGCTCGACGGCAGGCCCTACCGGCCCGGCACGGTCACCGCCGCGGTGGACGCCGGCGTCGGCTTCGTGACGAGCAACCGGCTGGAGGAGGGCTGCGCGGCCGAGCTGACCGTACGGGAGAACTTCCTGGCCAACCCGCGGGCCGGCGGGCTGCGCAGCGCCCACTGGATCAGCCCGTGGCGCGAGCGCGCCCAGGCCGGCCTGCTCATGGAGCGGTTCGCCGTGCGCCCCCGGGACAGCGAGGTGCCGATCGCCACCCTCTCCGGGGGCAACCAGCAGAAGGTCATGATCGGCCGCTGGCTGGGGCCGGAGCGCAGCCTGCTGATCCTGGAGGAGCCGACCGCCGGGGTGGACGTCGGCGCCAAGGCGGCCGTCTACCACCTGCTGCAGCACGCGCTGGCCGAAGGCCTCGCCGTGCTGCTCGTCTCCACCGACTTCGAGGAGGTCGCCGCCGTGTGCCACCGCGCCCTGGTGTTCGTCCGCGGGAACCCGGCCGCGGAGCTGAGCGGCGAAGCCCTCACCGTCACCGCGCTCACCCACGCGGCCTCGGCCACGGCCCCCCTCACCGGGACGCCGTGACGATGCCGCCCCCGCCCCCTCACGCGCTCCGGCACCGGGTCGGGCACCTCGTCGGCGCGTACGGCCTCCCGGCCCTCACCGTCCTGCTGTTCCTGGCCTTCTCCCTCGCCCTGCCGGACACGTTCCCCACCCTGGACAACATCTCCGCCGTCCTGTCCAACCAGTCGGTCCCCGCCGTGCTCGCGCTGGGCGCGACGATCCCCATCGCCACCGGCAAGTTCGACCTGTCCATCGGCTACGGCCTCGGGCTCGCGCACGTCGTGACGATGCGGCTCCTCGTCACCGGCCACTGGCCCTGGCCCGCCGCCTGCCTCCTGGTCGTCCTCGGCGGGGCCGCCGTCGGCGCCCTCAACGGCGCCGTCGTCGTCTTCGCGCGGATCGACTCCTTCATCGCCACGCTCGGCACCGGCAGCATCATGTACGCCCTGACCGGCTGGATCACCGGCGGGGCCCGGATCGTCCCCGGCCCCGGCGGCCTGCCGGCCGGCTTCACCGCGCTCTACGACTCCCGGTTCCTCGGCCTGCCGGTCTCCGCCTTCTACGTACTCGCCCTCACCGCCGTCCTGTGGCTGCTGCTGGAGCGGCTGCCGCTGGGCCGGTACCTGTACGTCATCGGCTCCAACCCGCGCGCCGCCGAGCTGGTGGGCATCCCCACGCGGCGTCATGTCACCGGCGCCTTCACCGCGTCCGGCCTGGTCACCGGCATCGCCGGGGTCCTGCTCGCCGCGCAGCAGCAGACCGGCAACCCCAGCGTCGGCATGGACTACCTGCTGCCCGCGTTCGTCGGGGCGCTGCTCGGCTCCACCGCGATCCGGCCCGGCCGCGCCAACGCCCTCGGCACGCTCGTCGCCGTCACGGTCCTGGCCGTCGGCCTCGCCGGCATCGGCCAGCTCGGCGCCCCGTTCTGGGTCACGCCCCTGTTCAACGGCGCCACCCTGCTCATCGCCGTCGGCCTGGCCGGCTACGCCGCGCGCCGGCAGCTGCGCCACCGGGCCGTCCCGTGAACCGTGCGGCCGTTGCGGTGAGCGCGGCCCTCATGGCCGTCGCCGTGCTCACCGCCGGTTGCGAGCGCGGCTCGTCGGCCGGCCCCGCCCCGTCTCCGGCCACGCCTGCGAGGAACGGCTGCCCTTCCGTCCTGGCCAGGGCGGAGGCGGCCGTCCGGCGGGCCGAGCGGACCGACGCCGCGTGGAACGGCCCCGTCACCGGGCCCCGGGCTGTTCCCGGCAAGAGCGTCGCCCTCGTCGCGCAGTCCATGACCAACCCCGGGGTGGCGGGGGTCGCCGGCGGGGTGCAGGAGGCGGCGCGGGCCATCGGCTGGCGCGTCCGGGTGATCGACGGCCAGGGCACACCGGCGGGCATCCAGGCGGCGTTCGGCCAGGCCATCGCCCTGCACCCCGCCGGCATCGTCGTCGCCGGCTTCGACCCGCACCTGACGTCGCAGCAGGTCGCCCGGGCGGGAGCGGCGCACATCCCGCTCATCGGCTGGCACGCGGTCGGCTCCCCCGGTCCGAGCAGGGATCCCGCGCTGTTCACCAACGTCACCACGGAGGTCGGCGACGTCGCGCGGATCAGCGCGGACTGGGTCATCGCGCACGCGCACGGCTCCGCCGGGGTCGTCGTCTTCACCGACGCCTCGATCCCCTTCGCCCGGCACAAGTCCGGCCTGATCACGAAGGAGCTCGGCACCTGTGCGGGCGTGCGGGTCCTGGCGGAGGAGAACATCCCGCTGCCGGACACGAGCAGCCGGACGCCCCAGGAGGTCTCCTCGCTCCTCTCCCGCTTCCCCCGGGCGTGGACCCACTCCGTCGCCATCAACGACGTGTACTTCGCCGACGCCGCACCGGCCCTCCGGGCGGCCCGCAGGAAGGGCGCCGGCGCGCCCTTCAACATCGGCGCGGGCGACGGCGACCCCTCGGCCTTCCAGCGCATCAACAGCCGGCAGTTCCAGGCGGCGACGGTGCCGGAGGCGCTCTCCGAGCAGGGGTGGCAGATCGTCGACGAGTTCAACCGCGCCTTCGCCGGCGCGCCCGCCAGCGGGTACGTGGCCCCCGTACACATCGCCACCGCCGCCAACACGGGCGGCGCCGCCTCCTGGGACCCACCGGGCTACCGCGCGGCGTACCGGAGAATCTGGGGTGCGCACGACTCTCCGCCGCGGCGGTGACCAGCCGAGACGACGCTCTCCGGCGGCGCCGGACCGGCCCGAGCACGTACGGCACCGCCGGAAACCACCGCGGGGGTTGCCCGCCGCCGCGGCGGGTTCAAGGGCGCAGACGCCCTTGAACCTCAGCCCGGGGGCACTCGCGCCGACGACGCGACCGCGTCGGCCAGACGCGAGGCCAGCAGAGGGCCCGCCCGCCCTTCAATCCGCCGCAACGGCGACCAGCCGAGACGACGGTCCCCGGCGGTGCCGGACCGGCCCGAGCGCGTACGGCACCGCCGGAAACCACCGCGGGGGTTGCCCGCCGCCGCGGCGGATACAAGGGCGCAGACGCCCTTGAACCTGCGCCGGGGGCACTCGCGCCGACGACGCGACCGCGTCGGCCAGACGCGAGGCCAGCAGAGGGCCCGCCCGCCCTTGAATCCGCCGCGACGGCGACCAGCCGAGACGACGCTCTCCGGCGGTGCCGGAGCGGCCTGAGCACGTACGGCACCGCCGGGAACCGCCGCGGGGGTTGCCCGCCGCCGCGGCGGATACAAGGGCGCAGACGCCCTTGAACCTCCGCCCGGGGGCACTCCCGCGCCGGTCAGATGCGGGCGCGCCCGCCCCTCCGCCGCAACGGCGGCCCCCGGCGGTGCCGGAACGGCCCGAGCGCGTACGGCACCGCCGGGAACCGCCGCGGCGGATACAAGGCGCCCGGGCGTGGTGGTCAGATGCGGTCGGCCGCGATCAGGAGGTAGTGGAAGCTGCCCTCCTTGTACGCGGTCAGGAACGGCTCCTCGACGCCCGTCGCCAGCGACGACCGGGCCCGCAGCTCCCAGTACGGGATCGCCGCGGTCGTCAGGTCGACGACGTTGATGGGCACGAGACCGCTGGCCGCCATGGCCTTGAAGTACGCGCTGCGCGGGTGGATGTTGCACGTGTAGTGCTCGTCGATGCGGCTGACCGCCTTGGAGCGGCCGCCCGTGACGTCGTTGGAGCAGCCGGTGATGACGACGTAGCGGCCGCCGAAGGCCAGCTGCCGGGCGTGCTCGGCGAAGAGCTCGAACAGGTCCACGTACATGGTGGACTCGTTGTTCCAGATGCCCTGGAAGGCGCCGGTGGGCAGACCGGTGTCCAGCATGTTGGCGAAGTGGTAGCGGACCTTGTCGTCCACTCCGCGCTTGCGGGCCTGCTCGTTGGCGAAGTCGACCTGGGCCTGGGAGATGGAGACGCCGTCGGTGCGGCAGCCGAAGCGGGCGTTGGCCATGATGCTGGTGCCGCCGCGGCCGCAGCCGGCGTCGAGCAGGCGGTGCCCGGGGGCGATGGGGCCGAGGTGGTCGAGGAGGACGTCGGCCTGGGCCGACTCCAGCCGGTGGAGCTCCTCGGTGATGCGCGCGTCGCGGCCGGCCTCGGGACCCTCCAGGACGGAGGGGTCGTAGTCGCCGAGCCCGTAGTGGTGGTGGTAGAGCCCGTCGACGTCGCCCAGCTGCAGGTTGACGGGGTCCTTCTCGTTGTTCCAGTACTCGGCGACGGCCTTCTGGTAGGCGGTGCGCAGCACGGGGGCGGGGGCGGTGGTCATGGACGTGCTCCTTAAGGACTTGTTCAGGCGTGGTGGTAGCGAGGGCTGCCGCTGTGCCACGCGCGGTTGCCGCCGAGCCAGGCCCACACTCCCGCGAGGAAGCGGCGCAGCTGCGGCGAGCCGGTGAGGGCGAGGGCCGCGGCCTCGGCCTCGTAGGTGCGCACGAGCTCGTCGTGGATCCCGGCGCTGCGCTCGATCGCCTCGCGGGGCGAGCACCGCTCCTGTTCGGCGATCACGGTCGGCAGGTTGAACTCGACGCCGGCGGCGTGGTGTTCCTTGGTCATCGAGTACAGGTCGTTGACGAGGGTGGCGGCGGTGGCCGCCATGGTCACGGCGCGGCGCACGCGCGGCTCGGCGTACTCGGCCGCGGGGAGCGTGTAGCCGCCGACCGCGTCGGTCAGCGCGATGCAGGGCAGGAAGCTGTTGATCTGACGGTGTGCCAGGTATTCGGGGACGGTGGGCAGGTGTTCCCGCGAGCGCCAGGAGCCCTCCTGCCCGTAGCCGACGAAGAGGACGGCCACCTCGTGGCGGAGCCGGGCCAGCTGGGAGGGTTCCGCGTACCGGGCGAGGTGCGCGAACGCGGAGCGCAGGGCGGCCCGTACGGGGTCCGCGCGCATCTCCCGCTCCCAGGCGATCGCGTAGCGGGCGGGCAGGTGCGCGGGGTCGAGGGCCGCGTAGGCGGGGCCCAGGTGCGAGCCGAGGAGCTCGGGTCCGGCCCCGTCGTCGCAGTAGTAGTCGTCGGTGGCCCACTCGGCGAGCGCGCACTTGGCCGCCGCGAGCAGCCGGTCCGGGTCGTCGGTGTCGGGGTGGGCCAGCATCATCAGGCGCCCGAAGTCAGCGGCGCGCACGCGGTCGAGCCGCCCGGCGTAGATGCCGGTCTCGCCGGCCCAGGCCAGCAGCCGGTCGTTGACTTCCCGGCCGAGGGCCGGGTCGTCGCGGAGCGCGGGCGGGCAGTACAGCTCGGGGACGCCGGAGGCGGCGGGCGAGGACGGGGCCGCGGCCGGCCGCCGGGGCGCGACGCGGGCCGCGGAGGTGCCGAGGCCGGTCGGCCCGGTGAGCGGGCCCGCCGGCCCGGCGGGCGGGCGGAGGGCCCGGGGCGCGGCCGGGACGCCCTGGTGGGCAAGGAGCGCCGCCGCGAGCCGCGCCGCGTCGTGACGGGCCGCGGGGGCGGTGAGCCGGGACAGCAGTGACACCGGTTCTTCTCTCTGTTCCGGGGGTGGCGGTCGGCGGTGCCCGTCAGGACGGGGCGTGGAAGACCTCGGCGTTCTCGAGGACGCCGAGCGCGTCGGGCACGAGGACGGCCGCCGAGTAGTACGTGCTGACCAGGTAGGAGATGAGGGCCTGGTCGTTGATGCCCATGAACCGCACGTTCAGGCCGGGCTCGTACTCGTCGGGGATGCCGGTCTGCCGCAGGCCGACCACGCCCTCCTCGGCCTCGCCCAGGCGCATGGCGAGGATGGAGGAGGTGCCCTCCTCCGAGACGGGGATCTTCCCGCAGGGAAGGATCGGCACGCCGCGCCAGGCGGGCACGGCGTGGCCGCCCACGTCGGCGCTGTCGAAGGACAGGCCGCGCTTGTTGCACTCGCGGGCGAAGGCGGAGATCGCCCGGGGGTGGGCGAAGAACGCCTTGGTGCCGCGCCGCATGCTCAGCAGCTCGTCCATGTCGTCGGGCGTGGGCGGGCCGGAGTGGGTGGAGATGCGCTGGCTGTGGTCGGCGTTGTGCAGCAGGCCGAACTCGGGGTTGTTGACCAGCTCGGACTCCTGGCGCTCGCGCAGCGCCTCGATGGTCAGCCGCAGCTGCTGCTCGATCTGGTCCATCGGGTCGTTGTAGAGGTCGGCGACCCGGCTGTGCACCCGCAGGATCGTCTGCGCCACGCTCAGCTCGTACTCCCGCGGGGAGAGCTCGTAGTCGACGAAGGTGCCCGGCAGCACCGGCTCGCCGGTGTGGCCGGAGGCGAGGGCGATGTCCGCCTCGCCCTTCTTGTTCTGCGGGCGGGCCTTCTCCTCCTGGCGCCGGCGGACGTGGGCGCGCAGCCGCTCGTTGCGGCCCGCCACCTCCTCGTACGCGGCCCGGGACAGGACCAGGACGGTGCACGCCGTCAGCGCGCGGGCCGTGAACTCCCAGGTGCCCGGGGCCTCCGCGACGGCCTGCCCGCCGAAGAACCCGCCGTCGGCGAGCACGCCGCGCCGGATCTCCTCGCCGTACTTGCCGGTGGCGGCCTTCTCGACCTTGCCGCGCGCTATCAGGTAGACGTGGCCGACCGGATCGCCCTGCTCGGCGATCAGCTCGCCGGGCTCGTACTCCTCCTGCCGGCACCGCTCGGCCAGCGCCCGCAGCGCCCCGGCGTCCTCGAAGCCGCGGAGGAGCGGCAGTTCGCCGAGCTCGGCCGGGACGACCTTGACCGCGGTCCCTTCCTGGACGAACGTGACCCGGCCGTCGCCGACCTCGTAGACCAGGCGCCGGTTGACGCGGTACGTGCCGCCCTTGACCTCCACCCAGGGCAGGGTGCGCAGGAGCCACCGCGAGCTGACGCCCTGCATCTGCGGGGCGGTCTTGGTGGTGGTCGCCAGGTTCCGCGCAGCGGCGATGCCCAGGCTGAGCTGTGCCCGGCCCGCCTGCTGCTCGGGGTGCTGCGGCTGCTGCCGGTGCGCTGCGGTCGGCATCCCGGTCCCTTCCGTCTGGTCCGTCTGGGGGCGTACGTCAAGAAGGAGCTCCTGAAGTAGCCCGTCCGGGCTACGGAGCTCCGCCGCGCAAGTGAAGCAGCGCGTCATGATGTTGGTCGAAACGACCGGGGCCGCAGCGGCGGTTTTGCGCCATCGCACGGGAAGGGGCCGGCACGGGCCGATGCCGGGCCCGTGGCGGGAAGAGGGCGGGCGGAGGGCGCTGTGCCGCGATGCGAGGGCGCGACCGAGGTGGCTGGTAGTGGCCCGTCAGGCGGCGGGGCTCAGGCGGCGCGTGAGGCGCGGCGGTAGCCGCCGGGGGCCTGGCCGTACTCGCGCTTGAACGCCTTGGCGAAGGCGTACTCGGAGCCGTATCCGGTGCGCGCCGCGACGGTCGTCAGCGGGGCGTCGGACTCGCGCAGCAGCCTGGCGGCCGTGGTCATGCGCCAGCGGGTCAGATAGGCCATGGGCGGTTCGCCGACGAGGGCGGTGAACCGCCGCGCGAAGGCCGCGCGGGACAGGCCCGCCCGGCCGGCCAGCGACTCGACCGTCCACGGGGCCGCCGGGTCACCGTGCACGGCGGCGAGGGCCGGCGCCACCGCCGGGTCGCCGAGGGCGGCGGCCCAGCCCTTGGCCGCCGTCTGCGGCTGGTCCTCGATCCAGGCGCGCAGGATGTAGAGGAGCAGCGAGTCGATCAGGGCGGGGACGATGCCCGCCGATCCGATGCGGGGGTTCTCCAGCTCCGAGCCGAGGAGTTGGACGGCGGCGCACAGCTCGGCGTGGCGGCCGTGCCGGGTGGGCAGGTGGATGATCTCGGGGAGTTGGCGCACCAGGGGGTGCGGGCGCCCCTGGTCGAGGTGGTAGTGCCCGCACAGGAGGCTGGTGCCGGGGCCGTCGCCGCCGATCGTGACCGTGCCGAGGGGCGCGCCCAGGCTGAACTCCGCGGGCCGGGCCTCCTGGGGCGGCGTCGAGGGGTGGTCGGCGAGGACGTGCCCGCGCCCGTCGCGCAGGAAGACCACGTCCCCCGGGCTGAGGGCGATCGGCCGCAGGTGCGGCTCGTCCCCCTCGGGGACGAGCCAGCAGGTGCCGTACAGCACCACGTGGAAGCCGGCGCCGGCGACCGGGGAGAGGCGCAGACCCCAGGGCGCGCGGCCCTGGGTGCGCACGGACCTGGGCAGGCCGGTCCTCATCGAGCTCAGCGCCTCGGTCAGGATGTCCACGCCGTCCCCCTCTTCCTCCCCGGTCTTCCGGGGTTCTTGCCGTCAGTCCACGGTCAGGACGATCTTGCCCTGGGTCCGGCCCGACGCGATCCGCCGGTGGGCCTCGGCGGCCTCGGCGAGCGGGAACATCTCGGCGACGTGGGGGCGGATGCGGCCGGCGTCCACGAGCGCGGCGATCGCTTCCAGCGAGGCGTAGTCCGGCTCGACGGCGATGCCGGCGAAGCGGCGGCCCGCGGCCTCGATCCGGGCGGCGAGTTCCTGGTCCCCGTGCTCCATGATGCTGACGAGCGTGCCGCCGGGGCGCAGGACGTCGAGAGCGCGCACGCCCTCGGAGGAGGAGTCGAAGACGACGTCGGCGTCCTTGACGGCCTCGGTGTAGTCGGTGGTCCGGTAGTCGATGACCTCGTCGGCGCCCAGGCTGCGGACGAAGTCGTGCTTGGGGGCGCTCGCCAGGGCGGTCACGTGGGCGCCGCGGGCCTTGGCGATCTGGACGGCGAGGTGCCCGACGCCGCCTGCCGCGCGGTGGATCAGCACCCGCTGCCCCTCGCCGAGCCGGGCGGCGTCCACGAGGCCCTGCCAGGCGGTGAGTGCGGCGAGCGGGAGGGCGGCGGAGTGCACGTGGTCGAGGGTGGCGGGCTTGCGGGCCACCTGGCGGGAGGGCACGGCGACGTACTCCGCGTAGGCCGTGGCGGCGCGCGGGAAGAACGGCATGCCGTACACCTCGTCCCCCGGCCTGAAGCGGGCCCCGGGGCCGGCCTCCTCGACGACACCGGAGACGTCCCAGCCGACGCCGAAGGGCGGCTCGCCGAGCAGCGGGTAGGCACCGGACCGCACGCCGACGTCCACCGGGTTGACGGCGGCGGCACGGACGCGGACGAGGACTTCCCCCGGGAGGGGGACGGGGCGGTCGACCTCGGCGACCTCAAGGACCTCGGGGCCTCCGAAGGACTTCTGGATGACGGCGCGCATGGTGGTTCTCTCCCTGGTGGTGTGGGTTGCGCGCTCAACATTAGGAAGATCGGATGAGCTGATGAATATCCCTGAGTCTCTGTGAGATGTCCGATCGTCTTGCGGGGCGGGATGGTGGGCTGGTGAGGATGGCGGACTGGTGAGGACGGCGGGCCGAGCGCACTGCCGGCGGGGACCGGTCCGGCGGATCAGCCCGTGAGGCCGTCGTTCCGTCAGCCCTCCGCGAGGACGGCGTCGATCGTCTGCTCCACCGTCATCGCGGAGGTGTCCAGCCACGTCCCCCGGCCGCCGAGCTCGGTGCGCAGCGCCGTGTCCAGGAACGACCAGTCGTCCGCCAGGACCTTGTCCCGCCCGGCGAGCCGCCGGGCGACGGCCTGCGGCGACGGGGCGAGGACGATCAGGCGCAGCGGCAGGTCCTTCAGGTGCTCCAGGTAGAAGTCGAGGTGGGCGCGGCGGACGACGACGTCGTCGATGACCGGGACGACGCCGGCGGCGTGGAAGCTGCGTGCCAGCACCGCCGCGTTGCGGGCCCTCAGCAGCAGCTGACGGTCGGCTTCGCGGTCCTGCTCCGGCGAGGGCAGGCGGCCTCCCGCGACGATCAGCTCCTGGAGGTGGTCGCCCTCGATGTGCGCGCCGAAGGCGAACCGGCGGGCGAGCCCCGCCGACACGGAACTCTTCCCGGATCCCGGGATGCCGATGACGAGATAGGCGGCGGAGGCCGGTGCGGTGTCGACGTCCTGGCCCACGAACGAGGCTTCCGGCATGCGTCTCTCACTCCTTGTCGCGTCGTCGGGCAACGGTCCCGGTCCTCGGAGCTGATCATTCACCCGATGCGGCGGGCGGGCAAAGGAATTGCCCACATCGCCCGCATCGCCCGCAAGGAATTGCCGGCACATCGGCATGCCGGTCCGGGTGCGCTCCGGCGCCGCTCCGGGTGCGTCCGGGCCGCCCGGCGCCGAGGATGGGCTCATGACGCGTTCACGGCGGGTGCGGGTGCGGAGGATCTACGATCCGGCCGAGGAGGCGGACGGCAGCCGGGTGCTCGTCGACCGCATCTGGCCGCGCGGCCTGAGCAAAGAGACGGCCGCGCTGGACGAGTGGTGCAAGGATGTCGCGCCCTCCACCGGGCTGCGCAAGTGGTACGGCCACGACCCCGGCCTCTTCGAGGAGTTCGCCCGCCGCTACCGCACCGAACTGCGCGACGAACCCCACGCGGCGGCCGTCCGGCACCTGCGGGAACTGTCCCTCCACGGCACGCTCACCCTGCTGACCGCGACGAAGGACCGCGACATCAGCGCGGCGGCCGTCCTGCGGGAGGTACTGACCGGGAGCTGACCCGGAGCCGGACCTGAGCCGACCCTGAGCTGCCGGCCGGCCCGGCAGCTCCAGGTCCCGGCTGCCGGCGCCTACGCCACCGGCAGGACCACCTCGAACCGGCAGCCGTCGCCCGCGTTGCACACCGTCGCCCGTCCCGCGTGGGCCTCGGCGATGCCGCGCACGATCGCCAGGCCCAGACCCGCGCCCGCGGGCGGCGTACGGGCTTCGGAGCCCCGCCAGCCCGTGTCGAAGACGCGGGGCAGGTCCTCCTCGGGGATGCCGCCGCACGCGTCGGTGACGGACAGGACGACCGTGCCCGCCGCCTCCTCGTGCCGCGCCGCGACCGCGACAGTGCCGCCGGCGGGGGTGTGCCGGATGGCGTTGACGAGGAGGTTGCCCAAGGCCCGGGACATCTGCCGGCCGTCGACCTCGACGGGCACGCCGCCCACCCGCTCCCCGGCCAGCCGGACGCCGAGCTCGCGGGCCAGCGGCCCGGCCCCGGCGAGCGCGTCCTCCAGCAGGTCGTCGACGGACATCCGGCTCGGGCTCAGGGACAGCGCGCCCGCGTGGATCCGGGAGAGCTCGAAGAGGTCGCCCACCATCGCGTTGAGCCGGTCGGTCTCCGTGCGGATCTGCCGGTGGTAGCGCGCCGGGTCCTCGGCGACGCCGTCCTCCAGGGCCTCCGCCATGGCGCGCAGCCCCGCCAGCGGGGTGCGCAGGTCGTGCGAGATCCAGGCGACGAGTTCCCGGCGCGAGGCGTCGAGGGCGCGCTCCCGCTCCCGGGACCGCTCCAGCTTCGCGCTCGTGGCGGCCAGCTCCCGGCCGAGCGCCGCGAGTTCGGCCGTGGCGTTGCCGGCCGGGGCCGCGAAGCTGCCGCTGCGGCCGAAGTCCCGGGCGGCCCGGGTCAGGGCATTGCTGCGGGCCACGACCCAGCGGCCGAGCAGCAGCGCGGTGGCGAGGGAGACCACGGCGGCCATGGCGCACACCGTCGTCACGACGGTCAGGTCGTGCGAGGACAGGAACATCGCCCGGGCCACGCTCAGCGTGCCGGCCAGCATGGCCGTCACCGGCACGGCGGCCACCACCGTCAGGGACACGGCCACGGAGCGGTGGCGCAGCAGCCGCAGGGCGAGCGCTCCGGCCGCTCCGGCCGCGGCCGCTCCGGCGAGGGCGTAGAGGGCGATGAGCACGATGTCACGCATCGGGGCCGCCCCCGGCGCCGGTGGCGGTGCCGTCTGCGGCATCGGTGCCGGTGCCGTCTCCCGCGCCGGTGGCGGCGCCGGCACCTGCATCGGCACCTGCATCGGCATCGGCGTCAAAGCGGTAGCCCACGCCCCACACCGTCCGGATGAGGCGCGGCCGGGCAGGGTCGTCCTCGATCTTGGCGCGTAGCCGGCGGACGTGCACGGTCACGGTGGACAGGTCGCCGAACTCCCACCCCCACACCTTCTGCATCAGCTCTTCGCGTCCGCAGGCGCGTCCCGGGTGCCGCAGCAGGAAGGCGAGGAGGTCGAATTCGCGGAGGGTGAGGGCGAGCGCCGCCCCGTCCTTGGTGGCCTGCCGCGCCACCGGGTCCAGGACGATCCCGGCGGCCCGCAGCTCCGGCGCGGGCGCCGCCGGCGCTCCGGCCCGGGACCGGCGCAGGACGGCCTCCGCGCGCAGCACCAGCTCCCGCGAGCTGAAGGGCTTGGTGACGTAGTCGTCGGCTCCGACCTCCAGCCCGAGGATGCGGTCCTCCTCGTCGCCCCGCGCCGTCAGCATGATCACCGGTACGGGGCCTCCGGCCCGCAGCCTGCGGCAGACTTCCAGGCCGTCCATGCCCGGCAGCATCAGGTCGAGCAGCACGAGGTCCGGGCAGACGGCGGCGGCCAGCTCCAGCGCCGCCGGGCCGTCGGCTGCCCGGTCGACCGCGAAACCGGCCCGGACGAGGTAGCCGGAGACGACCTCGGAGACGGTCGGGTCGTCGTCGACGACGAGGACACGGGCGGCGGGGGGTTCGTTGTGCATGCCCCCAAGCCTCGCACCGGTGGGAAGGCCGCGCCGGGGCGGCCCGCAGCGCCGGAGGTCACAGCCGGCCGAGGTCCACGGCTTCGGCCAGGGCCCGGTAGCCCGCGCTGTTGAGGTGGATGCCGTCGGCGAAGGCGAACTCCTTCCTGATGGCCGGGCCGTCGGCCACCGCGCGGTCGGCGTCCACGACGCCGTCGTAGGCGCCGCTGGTGCGTATCCACTGGTTGACCTCGTTGCGCACGCGCTCGCCGCGCTCCGTCCAGTGCGCGTAGCCCCGGTACGGCGGGATGGTCACGCCGAGGACCCGGACGCCGCGT
Organism: Streptomyces sp. URMC 127; assembly: GCF_051386535.1. Classification (NCBI taxonomy): domain Bacteria; kingdom Bacillati; phylum Actinomycetota; class Actinomycetes; order Kitasatosporales; family Streptomycetaceae; genus Streptomyces; species Streptomyces sp. URMC 127. Next base: position 63,845 of record NZ_JBPQTW010000006.1, on the reverse strand, counting down.
GCGCGGGCCTCACGGATCAGCTGCCGGAGGCCGTCCGTGATCTCCCCGGCGGTGACCTTCGGGGCGGGCGTCGTGCAGCGGCCGGGGTCGTCGGGCTGGGTGATGTCGTTGGTGCCCTCCAGGAGGATGACCGTGCCCGTGTCGGTGCGGTCGAGGGCATCGCGCCGGAAGCGGGCCAGGGCGCTCTCGCCGAAACAGACGGAGTCGTTGAGGATCTTGTTGCCGCCGATGCCTGCGTTGACGACGGTGCGCGGGCTGCCGGCCGCGGCAAGCCGCTCGGCCAGCACGTCGGGGTAGCGGTTGTCGGCGCCGGGGTCCGAGCCGTAGCCGTCGGTGACCCCGAAGGCGACGACGGTGTTGCCCCGGCCGTGCGGCCTGCTGTGCGGGCCGCCCTGCACGTCCACCCCGGCCAGGTAGTACCAGGACCGGCTCGGCGGGTCGGTGAAGGCAGCCCCGGAGACATCCGCGCTGTGATCCCCGGCGGCCCGGTACGAGCTGGTCAGGGCGAGGTTGTGGAACGTGGCCGGGCCGCTCGGGGCCCGGAAGTACAAGGTGACGGCGAGCTTCTCGAAGGCCTTGACGGGAAGGGCCGCCGGATCGCTCACCAGCTCCCCGCCGGCCGGGACCGCCGCGGTGCCCGCGCCTGCGAAGCGCAGCGGGCGCACCGTCCCGGGCCGCAGCGCCGCTTCCCCGTCCGACAGGCCGACGGTGGCGCCGGCCAGCCGCAGCGGGGTCTTGCCGTAGGCATTGGAGAGCCGTATGCGCACTGCGCTTCCCGCGGCGCCGGCCCGGATCACCTGGCGCACGGTCCGGTCCTCGAAACCCGCCTCCGACCAGTTGGGATACCAGTCGGTGTGTCCGGGGGCCTGGGGAGCGGCCGCCCAGGCGGCGGTCCACGGCCGCTGCTGCTCCCGGTCCGGGACCGGGGCGCCGTGAGCTGCCCGGGCCGCGGGGGCTGCGGGCGCCGCGGGGGCCGCCGAAGCGGTCAGGGCGAGCAGGGCCGCCGCCAGGGGAACGGCGACGCGTGCGAGGGACTTCTCGGTCATCGGGCGGTACCTTCCGTGCCTTCCGTCGAATGCTGTTACCTCTATGACTCGCGGCGCGGAGGAAATGTGACGAGCGGCATCACAACGCTCCCTGACGCAGGCGGACGGCGTGCGCGCGAAGCCGCCCCGGCACCTCCCGGCGGCACCCCTTGAACGATCAAAATCAGGTGGGGTTAGCATGTGAGCGCTGCCTAGCTCGAAAGAGAAAAGCCTGTGACTGTCAACGACGACTCGTTCACTGACTGGAAGAACCGCGAGGAGATCGCGGAGTCGATGATCCCGATCATCGGGAAGCTGCACCGCGAGCGGGACGTCACGGTCCTCCTCCACAGCCGCTCCCTGGTGAACAAGTCGGTGGTCAGCATCCTGAAGACCCACCGATTCGCCCGGCAGATAGCCGGCGAGGAGCTCTCGGTCACCGAGACGCTCCCGTTCCTGCAGGCTCTGACCGCGCTCGACCTCGGCCCTTCCCAGATCGACATCGGCATGCTCGCCGCCACCTACAAGGCCGACGACCGCGGCCTGCCGGTGGCGGAATTCACCGCCGAGGCCGTCGCCGGCGCCACGGGCGCGAACAAGACCGAGCGCTGTGAGGGCCGCGACGTCGTCCTCTACGGCTTCGGCCGCATCGGCCGCCTCGTGGCCCGGCTCCTCATCGAGAAGGCGGGCTCGGGCAACGGCCTGCGGCTGCGCGCCATCGTCGTCCGCCAGGGCGGCGAGCAGGACATCGTCAAGCGCGCCTCGCTGCTGCGGCGCGACTCGATCCACGGCCAGTTCCAGGGCACGATCACCGTCGACGAGGCGAACAGCACGATCGTCGCCAACGGCAACGCCATCAAGGTGATCTACGCCAACGACCCGTCCGAGGTCGACTACACGGCGTACGGCATCCGGGACGCCATCCTCATCGACAACACGGGCAAGTGGCGCGACCGCGAGGGCCTGTCCAAGCACCTGCGCCCCGGCATCGACAAGGTCGTCCTGACCGCGCCGGGCAAGGGCGACGTCCCCAACATCGTGCACGGCGTCAACCACGACATGATCAAGCCGGACGAGCGGATCCTGTCCTGCGCCTCCTGCACCACCAACGCGATCGTCCCGCCGCTGAAGGCCATGGACGACGAGTACGGCGTGCTGCGCGGCCACGTGGAGACCGTCCACTCGTTCACCAACGACCAGAACCTGCTGGACAACTACCACAAGGCCGACCGCCGCGGCCGCTCCGCGCCGCTCAACATGGTCATCACGGAGACCGGCGCCGCCTCGGCCGTCGCCAAGGCCCTGCCCGGCCTCAAGGCGCCGATCACCGGCAGCTCGATCCGCGTCCCGGTGCCGGACGTCTCGATCGCGATCCTCAGCCTGCGGCTCGGGCGCGAGACCAGCCGCGAGGAGGTCCTCGACTATCTGCGCAACGTGTCGCTGACCTCGCCGCTCAAGCGCCAGATCGACTTCACCACCGCCCCCGACGCGGTCTCCAGCGACTTCATCGGCTCGCGCCACGCGTCGATCGTCGACGCCGGCGCCACGAAGGTCGACGGCGACAACGCGATCCTCTACCTGTGGTACGACAACGAGTTCGGCTACTCGTGCCAGGTCATCCGCGTCGTCCAGCACGTCTCCGGCGTGGAGTACCCGACCTTCCCGGCGCCGGTCGCCTGATCCGGTCGCCTGACCGGGTTCTCCGGCCCGGTCCCCGGTCCGGCCCTCGGTCCGGTCCGTTCAAGCCGCGGCGCGGCCGTCACCCCTCGGCGGGGCGGCGGCCGCGTCCGCGTGCGGGCCGGTGCTCACGGGCGCGGGCGGGAGTGGAGCGCCAGACCGCTCGCCCCCGGCGTCTCCTTCCCCGGCAGCAGGCGCATGTCGTGGTCGTAGTCGCCTCCGGTCAGCGTGCGGAAGGGCACCGGCGCGTCGGTGAAGAGCCCGTCGAGCCGTCGTGCGTACGCGCGTTGCGCCGCCTCGGCCCGCTCCGCCGGCAGCTCGTTCGCGTCGTACACCACAAACGGATCCACCGGCGCCATGCCGGTGAACCAGAACAGCCCGTGCTGGAGCGGGTAGAGAACGTCGGCGAGCTCCCCGTGGATGCCGCGGTCGGAGAACGACGTCTCCCTCGCGCCGGCCGTCACCGACACCAGCGCCCGGCGGCCTCCCAGGATGCCCTCGCTGTAAGGCGGCGGCACGGAGAGCCCGTAGCCGAACCCGGCGGTGAACACGCGGTCGATCCAGCCCTTGAGGATCGCGGGCGCCGAGAACCACCACATGGGGAACTGCAGGATCACCGCGTCCGCCCACCGCACCTTCTCCTGCTCCGCGGCGACGTCCGGCGTCAGCCGTCCGGCCAGAGTGGCCTGTTCCGAGGCGGCCATCACGGCCAGCCGCCGGTCACCGGGGTGGTCGGGGAAGTCGTCGGCGTCCACCGTCGCCTTCCACTTCATCGCGTACAGGTCGGAGACCTGCACCTCGTGACCCGCGGCACGCAGGTGGCCGGCCGCGAAGGCGGTGAGCGACGCGTTGAGCGAGCGGGGATCGGGGTGGGCACTGACGATGAGGACGTTCTTCTTCTGCTGCTGCGGTGTGGTTCCGTTCATGACGCCACGTTCTCCCGGACGCCACGGGGCAGCCAGAACCCTCTTCAACCGGAGGACCGCTGATCCTGGTACTGGCAGGGCCACTCATACTGTCGGCATGCGCGACATGCAGGACATGCACCACGTAGAACAGGGCACCGGCGGCGACCCGGCCGGTACCGGCCCGGCCGGCACCAGCAGCATCGACGGTGTCGGTGACGCGCGGCGCGCGCTCGGAAGCTTCCTCCGTGCCCGCCGCGGCCGCGTCTCGCCCGAGGAGGCCGGGCTCCCCGGCGGACGCCGCCGGCGCGTACAAGGGCTGCGGCGCGAGGAACTGGCCCAGCTGGCCGGCATCAGCGTCGACTACTACGTGCGCCTCGAACAGGGCCGGGCCACCCAGCCCTCCCCCGAAGTGCTCGACGCCCTCGCGACGGCGCTCGGCCTCGGAGCGGCGGAGCGACGGCACCTCACCACCCTCGCGTGCGCCCCGGCGACCCCCGCTCCCGGGACGCGGGTCGACCCCGCCCTGCTGCGCATCGTGGACGCGATGGCCGGCCTGCCGGTCTTCGTCACCACCCACCGCCTGGACGCCGTGGCCTGGAACCACCTGGGCTCCGAGCTCGCAGGCGGCCTCGCCGACCCCGGCCGGCGGAACCGCAACCAGGCCGCGTACCTCTTCCTCGACCCCGCCGCACGGGACCTCTTCCCCGAATGGGAGGACAGGGCGGTGGAGGCCGTGGGCCAGCTGCGGGTCGCCGCGGGCCGTTACCCCGGCGACGGCGAACTGACCTCCCTGGTGACCGGGCTGTCCGCGCGCAGCGCCGACTTCCGGCGCATCTGGGCCACGGGCGAGGTCGTGATGTGCGCGGCGGGCCGCAAGCGGGTCCGCCACCCGCGGGCCGGGCTGCTCAGCCTCGACTACCAGACGCTGCACGTGCCCGCCGCGCCCGGCGAGACGGGGCTGGTGATGCACGTCTTCACACCGGAGGCGGACAGCCCGGACGCGGCGGCGCTCGCACGGCTGGCCGCGGAGGCGGCGCACGTGCCGGAACTGCAGCCGGAATAGCGACTGCGGTCTCAACGGCCGCCTTCAGTGCTGCGGATGGAGGTGCCACCGGTCGCCGCGGCCGCCCCGGTGCGCGCCGCGCTCGGTGAGCTTCCCGAGACGGGTGCGCAGGCCGATGCCGTGCCCGACCTCGATCACGCCCATGACGATCAGCAAGATGCCGACGACCAGGGTCAGGACGGCGATCGACGCGAAGGGCGAGGTGATCACCACGATCCCGGCCAGCACGCTGACGATGCCGAGGAAGGCCTGCCAGCCACGGGCGGGGAGCGCCGGGGCGGACAGGGCCACGCCCGTCAGCATCACACCGCGCAGCAGCCAGCCGAAGCCGATCCACAGCGCGAGCAGGAGCAGCGACTGCGCGGGCCCCCGGAAGGCCACCAGCCCCAGCAGCACGCAGATGCCGCCGCTGACGAACCCCAGGACGCGCATGTGCCCGGGTATGTGGGTGCCGAAGGCCCCCGCCAGCTGGAAGACGCCCATGGCCAGCAGATAGATGCCGAAGAGCACGCCGACCACCGTCAGACTCGCCCCCGGCCAGGCCAGTACGACGGCTCCGAGGGCGACCGAGGCCACGCCCGCACTGACCATCACCTGCCAGCCGGCGTCGGCCAGCATGCTCAGACCGGCGGGGATGTCGGTGGGGATCCCGGCGTGCGGTTCACCGGCGGCCTCATGGACCTCGTGAGTCTCATGGACTTCGTGAGCCTGACGGCCCTGACCGGCTTGACGGGACGCGTTGGATTCATGGGATTCATGGGAGGAAAAACTCATGGCGCTTGCCTCTCGCCCCCGCGCATGAATTCGCCCGACTGCTCCCCCACCCATCAGGCTGGCACAGTTTCCGCGAGGGCAACAACGCAGGCCCCGGAGCCCTGCCGCGCCAAGGACGGGCCGGTGGTCACGTGACCCGGACCGGTCCGTCCGCGCGGCGTTCGGATGCGGCGGGCGGGCGGTCGGCGGAACATGAAGACGTGGTGACCCGGAGGACGACACGCGCGGAACCGGCGGTCGACGCGGCCCGGCGGGCCCTGGCGTCGGCCGGGGCCCATCCCATGCCGCCGGACGAGGTCTCGGCGTGCCTCGGTGCCGGCGCGGCGGACTGGGCGAGGTTCGCCGCCCACTGGGACGACCTGGTGGCCGATCCGTACGCGGCGGAGAACGGCACGTGCCGCCTGCGCCGCTACGGGATCTTCACCCTGGCCCGGGACGGGCGCCTGACCGCCCGGCCGAACGACGCGTTCGTCCAGCCGGAGGCCAGCAACCCGATGTACGTCGGGGTGGACCGGCACTTCGAGCCGCTGACCGGCGCCTGCGCCGCCGATCCCCTGCTGGCGTCCCTGATCGGGCTCCTGGGGCGGGTCGCCGCGCACCTGGAGGACCGCGACGAGTGGGTCGTGCAGGTGCACCCGTTCCGGGTGATCGCCTCGGCCGGGCGGACCGGGCAGCCCACCCCGGAGGGCCGCCACCGCGACGGCGTCACGCTGGTCTCCTCGCTGCTGATCGGCCGCGAGAACGCCACCGGCGGCGACAGCTCGGTGTACGACGCGGACGGTGCGCACCTGCTGACGACGACGCTGAGCGAGCCGGGCAGCCTGCTGCTCGGTGACGACCGGCGCACCCTGCACGAGGTCTCACCGATCCGCCCGCTCGATCCGGCACGGCACGCCCGCCGGGACGTCCTCGTGACGACGCTCCTGCCGCGCTGAACCGGCACGGGCGGCCGCCGCCTCGTGCGCAGCGCGCTCACCGGTCCGGGCACGTCTCCCGTACCAGGCCGTCCACCACCGCGCTCAGCCGCCCCTCGGCGGCCATCCGTGCGCGCTGACGCTCGGCGCCCGGGCCGCGCGAGGCGAGGCGGTCCAGGAAGGCCGTGACCTCGTCCTCGTCGCCGTACGCGCGCAGTGCGGGGCGTACGTGGCCGACGAGCTTCTGCGCCTGCACGGCGTACGGCAGCACGCGACCGGTGAGCGGGTCCGCGCCGTGGCCCGGCCAGCCGTCCCGCGCGGCGCGCCAGTAGGCGGCGCGCAGCAGCTCCGCGCCCGTGCGGGGGCCGGGGTCGCCGGCGGCCGCGCGCGAGGCCGCCGTCGCGACGAGGGCCCGGATGAGCAGGGTGAGCGCCACGGTGTCGGCCACGTCGGGCAGGACGTCCATGGCACGCACTTCCAGGGTGGGCAGGTGCGGGTTCGGCCGCACGTCCCAGAACGGCATGCCGGGGTCCAGCATGGCCTCGGTCGCGGCCATCGCGGTGGCGAGGCGTTCGTGTTCGGCCAGGGAGGCGGCGTACGGCGGCGGGCCCAGGCAGGGGAAACGGCTGCGGATCACCGCGCGCCAGCCGGCGTAGCCGGTGTCCCGGCCGCGGTGGTACGGCGAGTTCGCGCTCATGGCCACCAGCAGCGGCAGCCAGGGCCGCAGGTGATTGCAGGTCAGCACGGCCGTCTCCCGGTCGGGCAGGTGCACGTGCGCGTGGAAGGCGCACACGGCGAAGTCGTCGAGCATGCTGCGGTACTGCAGCACTCCGGCGCGGTAGCGGGGGTGGTCGCTGATGTACGTGAGCGTGCTGTCACCGCTTCTGTCCCCGGATACGTCTGCGTCTGCGTCTGCGATGACCGGTGTTCCGGACGCGCACAGGCGCAGGCCTTCGGCTCGCGCCGCGTCCGCCAGGGCCGTCCGGACCCGGCACAGCTCCGCGCGGAGTTCCCGCGCGCCGGAGCAGGGCTGCGTCCTGCCCTCGACCTGGAATTCCGTGAACTCCCCGGCGACGTCTTCGCCCAGCGCTGCCGAGGCCCGCGCGACCACCCGCGCGCTGGCCGGCACCACGGCGCGGCTGCCGGGGTGGACGAGGAAGTACTCCTCCTCCACTCCGACCGTGGGCGGCTCCTCGGGACGGCAGGGGTTCACCGCTTCAGGATCACGCGCCCGCGCCGGATTGTCGCTCCACGGCGGCGGTGTGTGCGGTTGCGTTCGCCGGCCCGGTCGGGCCGTCCGTGCCTGCTTCCGGGGCCGGCAGGCGCAGGAACGCCGTCAGGAAGGCGCTGGCGAGGTAGAGGGCGGCGAACACCCACATGAGTCCTTCGACGCCCAGGGGGCCGAGGAGGAGACCCACGAGGGCGGGGCCGAGGAAGGTGCTGGCGCCCGCGCCGAGGTTCAGGGCCGACATCGCCTGGCCCTTGTGGTCGGGTGCCAGGGACGGCATCAGGGCGGACAGCGGCACGTATCCGGCGAGCGTGGCGCCGAAGAGGCTCACCAGCACCACGGCCACGGGAAAGTCGTCACCGGCCGCGACGGTGCCGTAGTACAGCAGCAGGGTGGTCACCGCGCAGCCGGCGCCGCCGCACCAGGCGACGGTGCGCTGCCAGCCGATGCGGTCGCCGACCACGCCGAAGATCAGGTTGAAGAAGATGTTGGTGGCGAACATCGCGGAGAGCAGGCGCAGCCACTCGCTGAGCGTGAAGCCGAGCGTCTCGGTGAAGAACACCGGCAGGAAGACCAGGAAGCCGAACTGGGGCGCGGTGTTGATGGCCCGTACGACCGCGCCCGCACCGATGCGGGGCCTGCGCCACATGATGGCGAGCGAGCCGAGGAGGGTGGCGACGGGGCGTTCGCCCTCGGGGGCCAGGCGCCGGCGGCCGGTGGGCTCGCGGACGAGCAGCAGGGCGAGGGCGCCGCCCGCCGCGACCAGCCCGAGGGCGAGCCAGAGCGTGGGGTAGGCGCCGATGCGCGGTACGGCGAGGCCGGCGACCAGGGAGCCGAGGGTGGGAAGGCCGCCGGTGAAGGCGAACCAGAACCAGCCGACCGCCGAGCCGAGCCGCTGCCGGGGCGTCACGGCCGTCACCCAGATGAGGAAGCCGTAGGCGAAGAGGGGGTAGCCCAGGCCCCGCAGGCCGTAGCCGGCCAGCAGGAGGGGGAAGTCGGTCGTGGGGAGGGCGAAGAGCAGCAGGACGGTCTGGAAAGCGAGCCAGATGCCGAGGCCGAGTGCCATGACGCGGCGCGGCCCCCACAGGTCGCACAGCGCGCCGGAGAACCAGGCGGCGATGCCGGCGGTCACGCCGTAGACGCTGAACAGCAGGGCCACTTGCTGCTCGGACAGGCCCTCGTCCAGCAGGTACGGCGAGAGGTAGCCGGACTCGACGCCGTCGCCGATCATGAAGACGAGGACGCCGAGGTAGCCCCAGGCGAGGGCCGGAGGGAGGCCGGCGCGGTCCAGCCGGTGTCTTCGGGGCGCGCGGCCGGCGCGGTCTGCGGCGCGGTCGGCCGACGATGCGGGGTCCATGACTGCGGTCACGGCAACCACCTCTTCCGGAGGCTGTGCGGAGTGGGAGGAGAGCGGCGCACGGGGGGTGGGCGTATCGGGGTGCGCCGCGACGAAGCGCCACGATGGAGCGGGGCGGTGCGGGCGTCAACGCGGTGACGCAAAGCCCCCGCGGCGGCTCCGGGCGGTGGCGTGAAATCGCTGCCGGGAGAGCAACACGCAGGCCTGGCCGGAGGCCGTCGGCCCTGCTCAGGAAGGTGCCGGCAGGGCTGCCGGCAGGGCCGTACACACCCTCCCGCGCGTGAAGTGTGCGTGAAGTTCACACGGGTCGCGCGGCGTCAGCGCGCAGACCTCACACAGGCCGCCGCCCCGTCAGCGCGCAGGGACGACGCGGACCTCGACGCCCTGCTCGCGCAGCCGCCGCACTTCCGAGGCCGGGGCGGCGTCGTCCACGAGGACCAGGTCGAAGTCGGTGAGCGGGGCCAGCGCGTACAGCCCCTGGTTGGCGAACTTGGTGTGGTCGACGAGCAGCACGCGCCGGCTCGCGGACGCCATCATCGCCCGCTTGACCTGCACCGTCTCCGGCGACATGTGGTAGCAGCGACCGCCGGTGACGGCGGTGGTCGACATGAACAGCACGTCGGCGCGGTACGCCTGCGCGCTCTGCGCGGCGTGCAGCCCCATGAAGGCGTCGTAGGCCGGGAAGTACGTGCCGCCGAGCGCGATCAGCGAGATCCCCGGCTCCCGGGCCAGCGCGGAGACGACGGGCAGGGCGTTGGTGATGACGGTCAGCGGTGTGCGGGCGGCCATCTGCCCGGTCAGGCCCAGGCAGGTCGTGGAGTCGTCGATCATGACGACCCGGCCCGGCGCGAGCAGCTCGGCCGCGGCGCGCGCCAGCCGCTGCTTGGTCTGCGCCATCGTCGTCATGCGTTCGCCGACGCTGCCGTGGAACTGTGCCGACGGCAGGCAGCTCGCGCCGCCGCGCACCTTGCGCAGCCATCCCTGGGCCTGCAGGGCGTCGAGGTCGCGGTGCACGGTCATCACGCTGACGCCGAACTCCTCGGCCAGCGCGGACGTCCGGACGAATCCCCTGTCCGCGACCAGGTCGCGCAGCTGCCGGCGCCGTTCCTCCTGGCCGTCCTCGCGGGTCACGCCGCCCCTCCTCCGTCGTGTGAAACTCACATGAACCTAACACGACGGTCGGCGGGCGTCTCCCGTCGGCGGCGGTCCCGCGCGGGACCTCACACCGCACGCGTCCTGCCGCGCGGGAAATGGGCCGTGGCCGATTGACGCCCCGTCCGGCGGCAGGTTTCGCTACGTCCGCGAACCGGCCGTCGTCCCCGGGGGCAGGGCCCTCCGCGGTGACGCGGCCACTGCGAAGAGGCAGGTATCCGAAGTCATGTCGGTTCTCACCATCGACGCCGGCACGTCGGTGATCAAGTCGGTCGTCTTCGACGACCAGGGGCAGGAGATCGCGGTCGCGCGCGTCGCCACCGAGGTCCTGCGGCCCCGCCCCGGCTGGGCGGAGCAGGACATGGACGCGGTGTGGGACGGCGTGGTCCGCACCGTGCGCAGCGCCCTGTCCGGGCTCGGCCCGGACGCCGGCCCCGTGCGGCTCGTGAGCCTCACCGCGCAGGGCGACGGCTGCTGGCTGGTCGACGACCGGGGCCGCCCCACCGGTCCGGCGGTGCTGTGGTCCGACGGCCGCGCGGGCGGGCTGCTGCGGCGCTGGGAGTCCGCGGGCGTCCTCGCGGAGGCCTACCGCCGCAACGGCTCCCTCACGTGCGGCGGCATGCCCAACGCGGTGATCAGCTGGCTGGCGGAGCACGACCCGGAGCGGCTCGACCGCTCCGCGACGGCGCTCACGGCGGCCGGCTGGCTGTTCCTGAAGCTCACGGGCGTCACCGCGATCGACGAGTCCGACGCGTCGGCGCCCTTCCTCGACCACGCCACCGGCGACTACGACCCGCAGGTCCTGGAGCTGTTCGGCCTCACCTGGGCGCGCCGCCTCCTGCCGCGCGTCCTGGGCGAGCACGAGCGCGTCGCCGAGATCACCGCGCGCACGGCCGGCGAGCTGGGCCTGCCGGCCGGACTGCCCATGGTCATGGCCCCGTACGACATCGCCGCGACCGCACGCGGCGCCGGCGTGGTCGACCCGGGGCAGGCCTGCGGCATCCTCGGCACCACCTTGTGCACGGAGATCGTCACCACGCGCGTCGACACCGCGGGCGAGCCCTGCGGCATCAACATCGCCTACGGGGGCCGCGATCGCGTCCTGCGCGCGTTCCCCACCCTCTCGGGCACGGAGGTCCTGGACTGGGCGGCGCGGACCCTCGGCGTCGCGGGGCCCGCCGCGCTGGGGGAGCTGGCGTTCGGCGGAGGGCCGGGCCGCGGGCGGGGCACCGGACCGGATGCCGGATCAAGTGCCGGATCAAGTGCGGGATCGACTGCAGGACCCGCCGTCGGGCCCGGCGCCGGAGGGCTCGCCTTCCTGCCGTACCTCTCCCCCGCCGGGGAACGCGCCCCCTTCCTCGACCCGCGCGCCCGCGGCACGTTCTGGGGCCTGTCGCTGGAGCACACCCCCGCCCATCTGGCCCGCGCCGTCTTCGAGGGCCTGTCCCTCGTGGTGCGCGACTGCCTGTACGCCTCCCGCACCGAGGTCCGCGAACTGCGCCTGTGCGGCGGCGGATCGGCCAGCGACGACTGGTGCCGCCTGATCGCCGACGTCACCGGGGTGCCCACGGCCCGCAGCACCGACACCGAACTGGGAGCCAAAGGCGCGTTCCTGACCGGGCTGGTGCTCACCGGAGCGGAGAGCAGCATGGGCGAAGCAGCCGCCAAGTACGTGCGGATGCGCGCCGGATGGGAACCCCGCCCCGAACGCAGCGCCTTCTACGACGAGCTCTACGCCGGCTTCCTGACCTGGCGCGACGCCGCCCGCTCCCTGGGCTGGGCGTCCGCAGCCACGCCCGCGCACGTACCGGCGCAGGCGTCGGCCCCCGCACCCGTAGCGAAAGCCGCACATGCCTGATTCCCCGATCCCCGCCTCCCGGCCGCTGAGCAGCCGGCGCGAGGGCGTACGCCACGAGCAGGACCCCGAGCAGTGGTGGACGGCACTCGCCTCCGCCTGCCGCGAAGCCCTCGCCGGCATCGCTCCCGAGCGGGTGCGCGGCCTGGCGGTCGACGCCACGTCCGGCACGATCCTGCTGGCCGGCAGCCGGGGCACGCCGCTCACCCCCGGCCTGATGTACGACGACGGACGGGCCCACGCGTACACCGGACGCGTCAACACCACCGGCCGCGCGGCGTGGGAGGCATCCGGCTACCGCTCCATGCAGGCGTCCTGGGCACTGCCGAAGCTGCTGTGGCTGCTGGACCAGGGGCCGCTGCCCGCCGGTGCGCGACTGCTGCACCAGCCGGACCTGATCACCTGGCGGCTCACCGGACAGCAGACCGCCACGGACGCCAGCCACGCCCTCAAGACCGGCTACGACCTTGCCGGGGAACGCTGGCCGGAGGCGGAGCTGTCGGCCCTCGGCGTCCCGGACGGGCTGCTGCCCGACGTCGTGCGCCCCGGAACCGTCCTCGGCACCGTGTGCGCCGGCGCCGCGCGCGAGACCGGCATCCCCGCCGGCACTCCGGTCGTCGCGGGCATGACCGACGGCTGTGCCGCGCAGATCGGGGCGGGGGCGCTCGCACCGGGCGCCTGGAACTCCGTCCTGGGAACCACCCTCGTCCTCAAGGGCGTGAGCCGCGGCCTGGTGCGGGACCCGGCGGGCGTCGTCTACTGCCACCGCGGACCCGGCGGCCGGTGGCTGCCCGGCGGGGCGTCCAGCAGCGGCGCCGGGGTGATCGCCCGGCACTTCCCCGGGGCCGATCTCGGCGCCCTCACCCGGCAGGCCGCCGCGTCCGGTTCCACGGACATCGCCTATCCGCTGACCGGCGGGGGCGGGGAGCGCTTCCCCTTCCGCGCCCCCGAAGCCACGCCCTTCGTCCTGGGCGAGCCCTCCGGCGACGCCGAGCGCTTCCACGCCCTGCTCCTCGGCGTGGCCTGCCTCGAACGGCTCTGCTTCGACTACCTGGAGCTCCTCGGCGCCCCGGTGGACGGCCCGGTCGCGCTCACCGGCGGCGGGGCCCGCAACGCCTACTGGTCGCAGCTGCGGGCCGACGTGCTGGGCCGCGCGGTCCGGCTGCCCGAGCGGTCCGGGAGCGCCACCGGCATGGCGGTGCTCGCCGCGACCGCCTCGGGCGCCACGCTGGAGGACGCGGCGGCCGCCATGGTCCGGATGCGCGCGGAGCTGCACCCCGACCCGGCGCGCACCGCCCGCCTGCTCCCCCGCTACCTCGACTTCGCCGACGAACTGACCCGCCGCGGCTGGCTGGACCCCGCCGTGGCGGCGCACGCCCGCAGAAAGGCCGAGCAGTGACCGACTTCCTCCTCGTACGCCACGGCGAGACCGCCTGGCACGCCGAGAACCGCTACGCGGGCCGGACCGACGTGGCCCTCACCGAGCGCGGCCGCCGGCAGGGCGAGGCGCTCGCCGCCTGGGCGGCCGGGCAGGAGCTGGACGCCGTGATGTGCTCGCCGCTGTCGCGCGCCGGCCTCACCGCGCAGCCCGCCGCGACGGCGCTGGGGCTGCCCCTGCGCGTGGACGAGCGGCTGACCGAGGTCGACTTCGGGCGCGGCGAGGGGCTGACGCGCCGGGAGATGGCCGAGGCGTTCCCCGCCGAACTGGCCGCCTTCCTGGACGACCCGGTGACCCATCACCTGCCCGGCGGCGAGGACCCCGCGGCGGCCGCCGCCCGCGCCGTCGCCTGCCTGACGGAGACCGCACGCGACCTCCCCGGCGGCCGCGTCCTCGTGGTGGCGCACTCCACCCTGCTGCGCCTCGCCCTGTGCGCGCTGCTCGGCATCCCCCTCTCCCGCTACCGCGCCGTCTTCCCGGCCCTGGAGAACGGGGCCCTCACCGAGCTGCGGCTGCGCGAGGGGCAGGCGTCCCTGCTGCGGCTCAACGCGCCGGTCACCGCCGGCAACCCCAGCCACGTCTGACCCTTCCCACCGTCTCCAGGAGCACCACCGTGACCACCACCGTCCTCGCCGCGGGCGACCACTTCGTCCTCCCCCGTCTGCTGACCGGCGAACTCCGCGCCGCAGCGCCGCAGGCCGCGCTCGACGTGCGCGAGCTGACCCTGCCCTGGCCGCACACGCCGTTCGGGCCGGTCGGCGAGGTCGACGAGGCGTCGGGCACGGAGGACGAGCTGATCGAGGCGCTGCGCGGGGTGCGCGTGTGCGTCACCCAGATGGCGCCGCTCACCGAACGGGTCCTCAAGGCCTGCCCCGACCTGGAGCTGTTCTGCGTGAGCCGCGGCGGCCCGGTCAACGCCAACCTGGCCGCCGCCACCCGCCACGGCGTGGCCGTCAGCTACGCGCCCGGCCGCAACGCCACCGCCACCGCCGAGCACACCCTGGCCCTGCTGCTGGCCGCCGCCCGCGGCGTCGGCGACGTCCACACCGACCTCAAGCGGGGCACGTGGCGCGGCGACTACTACGACTACGACGCCTGCGGCATCGAGATAGAGGGCTGCGTCGTCGGACTGGTCGGCTTCGGTGCCATCGGCTCCCGCGTGGCCCGTGTTCTGGTCGCCATGGGCGCGCGCGTCCTGGTGCACGACCCGTACGTGCCGGCCGAGGCGCTCGCCGGCCTGGCCGAGCAGGTCACCCTGGAGGAGCTGCTCGGCCGCTCCCGCATCGTCTCGCTGCACGCGCGCGTGACGGACGAGACCCGCGGCCTGATCGGCCGCGCGCAGATCGCGGCCATGCCGCGCGGCTCCGTGCTCGTCAACTGCGCGCGCGGCGCCCTGGTCGACTACGACGCCGTCTGCGACGCCCTGGAGTCCGGGCACCTGGCCGGCGCCGGGTTCGACGTCTTCCCCGCCGAACCGGTGCCCGCCGGCGCCCGCCTGCTGTCCGCTCCGGGCGTGGTGCTCACCCCGCACATCGCGGGCGGCAGCCGGCAGGTCGCCCACAAGGCCGCCCGGATCGTCGCCGCGGAGGTCGGCCGCTTCCTGAGCGGCAAGCCCCTGGCGCACTGCGCCAACCCGGAGGTGCTGGCGGCCTGAAGCCGCGCCTGGCCGTTACCGCGTTCCGGGGTAATCCGGGGTAAACGGGGGAGTACTGGTGTGGCGCAGCCCGCACCGCGCGTCGTGTGTGAAGACTTAGGGCGTAGCCGACCCCGCAGGTGGAGCAGTGAGCGCCGATCGCAGAAGGTTCCCGGGCAAGCAGCCCGCATCCGGGCGCGGCGCCCCGCAGCGCGGCGGGACGTCGGCCACCGACCGGATGCTCAGGACGCTGCTGCGGCGCCGCAAGAAGATGCTGACCATCGAGGACGTCACCGTCACGGACCGCCCCGAGGTCCACCGCGCCGTCTCCGCCGCGGCGCTCGGCAACATGATGGAGTGGTTCGACTTCGGGGTGTACGCCTATATGGCGGCCACGCTCGGCAAGGTCTTCTTCCCCTCCGGCTCGTCCGGCGCACAGGTGATCGCCGCCTTCGCCACCTTCGCCGCGGCGTTCGTGGTGCGGCCGCTCGGCGGCCTGGTCTTCGGCCCGCTGGGCGACCGCATCGGGCGGCAGCGGGTGCTCGCCGCCACCATGATCATGATGGCGGTCAGCACGTTCGCGGTCGGCCTGCTGCCCGGGTACGCCACGGTCGGCGTCGCCGCGCCCGTCCTGCTGCTCGTGTGCCGGCTGGTGCAGGGCTTCTCCACGGGCGGCGAGTACGCGGGGGCCACCACGTACATCGCCGAGTACGCCCCGGACGAGCGCCGGGGGTTCCTCGGCAGCTGGCTCGACTTCGGCACCTTCGTCGGCTACGCGCTCGGCTCGGGCCTGGTGACCGTGCTCACCGCGGCCCTGGGCACCGACGGCCTGACCGACTGGGGCTGGCGGCTGCCGTTCCTGGTGGCCGGGCCGCTCGGGCTGATCGGCCTCTACATGCGCATGCGCCTGGAGGAGACGCCCGCCTTCCGCGCGGAGGCGGAGAGCGAGGCGGATCTGGCCCACGCCGAGGAGGGCCGCCAGTCCGGGCACGGCCGGCTCAAGGAGATCTTCACCGGGCACTGGCAGGCCGTGCTGATCTGCATGGGCCTGGTCGTGGTCTACAACGTCACCAACTACGTCGTGACGTCCTACCTGCCGACGTTCATGACCGAGACGCTCGGTCAGAACCCGACGACCGCGCAACTGCTCGTCCTGGCGACGATGGTCCTCGTCGCCCTGACCATCACCACCGTGGGCCGCCGCTCGGACACCTGGGGGCGCCGCCCGCTGTTCATGACCGGCAGCGCCGCCCTGGTCGCCCTGGCCGTGCCGGCATTGCTGCTGATCCGGGCCGGCGGCGCGCTGCTGCCGGCCCTCGGCTGCTTCATGCTCGGCCTGCTGCTCGTGGTCTTCGCCGGCACCTCCGCGGCCACCCTTCCGGCGCTCTTCCCGACGCGTATGCGCTACGGCGCGCTGTCGGTCTCGTACAACATCTCCGTCTCGCTCTTCGGCGGCACGACACCGCTGGTCGTCTCGGCGCTGCTGGAGAGCACCGGCAACAAGATGATCCCCGCCTACTACCTGATGGGCGCGGGTGTCATCGGCTTCTTCTCGGCCTTCTTCCTCCACGAGACGGCGGGCAAGCCGCTGCGCGGCTCGGGCCCGATGGTGGAAACACCGGAACAGGCCCACCAGCTGGTCGCCCGCAGCCGCGCCGAGGCGGGCCGCCGGGCCCGGAACGTGTGGATGCACCTGCGGCATCCCGGGCGGCACCGGCACCACGGGGAGCGGTGACCCTCCCGCTTACGTCCGGGCAGCGCGGCAGGTGTACCGCGGCCGGCCGGGCCTCGTCGGTCCGGCCGGCCGTGGACGGTGCCGGGTCACGTGATCGGCGGGCCGGAGGTGCTGTTCACCCGGGCCCACTGCGACCAGGTGCTGAACCCGGTCTGCCACTTGTGGGTGACCCCGTCCCGGCCGGTGCCGAAGACCTCGATGCGGCCGTCGGCGTTGGCAGCGGCGGTGATCCCGGTTCCGCCGGCGCCGAAGTCGTCCCAGTCGCTGTAGGCGGCGTTCAGGCCCTTCTGCCAGATGTGCGCGGCGGTGTCACCGTTGACGGCGAAGACCTCCACGCGCCCGTCGGCGGTGCGGTCGCTCGTGAGCCGGGAGTCGGCGGGGCCTCGCACGGGCTCCCACTCCGACCAGCTGGTGGGGTTCGTCTGGTACTTGTGGAACACCCCGACAGGGCCAGAGGCGAACACTTCGAGCCGGCCGTCGGCATTGTGGTCGACCGTCAGGTCGTGGCCTCCGCCGCCGAAGTCCTCCCACTGCGACCAGCCGCCGTTGACGGCGGTCTGGTACTGGTGCTGGAAGACGCTTCCGTTGAGCACGAACACCTCAAGACGGCCGTCGGGAGCCTTCTCCATCTTCACCCGGCCGGCCGCGGGGCCACCACCCGTGGGTTCCCAGCCCGACCAGCCGCCGTTGGGCGCGGTCTGATACCGGTGGAAGACGCCTCCCGGACCGGAGGCGAACACCTCGATGCGGCCGTCGGCATTGACCCCGGCTGCGACCGTGCTTCCGCCGGTACCGAATTCCTCCCAGTCCGACCAGGCCCCGGACGGCGACAGCTGGTAGCGGTGCCGGACGGTGTCTGCGTTGACCGCGAACGCCTCCAGGCGGCCGTCGGCGTTGGGGGCGATCGCGAGCTGCGCGTTGCCGGGGCCGCCCGTCCGTTCCCACTCCGACCAGCCGCCGTTGGCCCGGGTCTGCCAGGCGTGGTGCACCCCGTCGGCCCCGGCCGCGAAGATCTCCAGCCGGCCGTCGGCCGACCGTGCCGACACCACCCGGCCCGGCTCCACCGGATACACGAGCGGCGCCGGCGCGGGCCGCCGGCCCGGCGTGCACGGCATGCCCACGCCGCGTTCCTCGAGGTAGGGGACGGGGTCGATGCCGCGGTTCATGCTGGTGTCGCGCCGTACCCGCAGGTGCAGGTGGGGGCCGGAGGCTTCGCCCTCGGCGCCCATGAGCGCGATGCGCTGCCCGGCCGTCACCCGGTCCCCCACGGCCACGTCCCGCTGGAACATGTGCCCGTACTCGGTCACCGTCCCGTCGGGGTGCAGGATGCGGATCCACTGGCCGTAGCCCTGGGCGGGACCGGAGTTGATGACCTCGCCGTCGCCGACGGCGTAGATCGGTGTGCCGTAGTCGTTGGCGATGTCGATGCCGTCGTGGTTGCGGGCTCCGCCGTAGGGGTCGGAGATGAAGCCTGCCGCCGGGCACGAGGCGGCGAATCCGGCGGCTCGGGCTTGCGCGGCGGCCGGGGGCGTCGTCACCAGCGCGGGCAGTGCGGTGACTGCCGCGGCGAGAACGAAGCGCAGTGCGCGTCCGGAGAGACCGTGGAGCACGTGGCGTCCTTCCCCCTCGGGTCAAATCGGAACGGGACGGGTGGGGTGCGTCGCGGCTCGTCGGGCGACGGCTCGCGCGAACCGGCGAGGGGAACGCTAGCCACGGCTGCCCGCTGAGGGCACCGGAACGCTACGGGTTGACGGCGGCCGGCCCCGCCGGTGCGGGGGCAGGGCTACCGCCCGGGCGGTACGGGTCAGCCGGTGAAGCTGACCGAGCTGGCCTGGTCGTTCATGGCGTCGCCGACGTAGGGGACGTTGCCGCGGAAGGTCTGGCTGAAGCCGCGGAAGTTGTCGTGCTGGTAGAGGGTGATGTCGCACTGGCCGGAGGCGGTGGAGCTGATCGCGTCGTTCCAGTCGGACCCCATGGTGGCGAACTCCGGGTAGCGGAAGCCGCAGCCGAGGCTGCCCGTGAAGGTGACCGAGCCGCCGCCGAAGTCCTTGTCGCGGTAGACCGTGGCGAGAGCCCGGTTCTCGGGGGCGGCGGACCGGGCGCTCTTCGCGAGCTTGATGCCGTGCTCGCTGCGCGGACCGCTCAGGCGCTCCTGGAACTTCTGGTCCTTGACCGCGGCCCGGGCGTCGTTCGGGGCGTCGGTGACGCGGCCCTTCGTACCGTAGGCGACGGCCTCTCTGTAGGTGGCGAAGCACGCCTTGTCGCCGTCGTCGGTGTTGACCACGCAGTGCTGGTTCGCCGTGCTGCGCGCGGGCCCGGACTCCTGCGCGAAGGCGGGGGAGGCGAGGGCGGCCACGGTGGCCAGGGTGCCGAGGCCGAGGGCGGCGAGGGTGCGAGCGGACTTCATCGGGTTCCTCCTGGAGATCGGTGGGAGTGGCGGTTCTTGCTGTGTCACGGAGACTGCCGCCCGCCGTTCACCGCGCGATAAACGGAGCTGTTGCGAGCAGCCCGCGGATCTGTTCGGCGTCCTGCTCGGCCCGCAGGCCCTCGAAGAGGGCCAGGGCGGCCCGCAGGCAGGCGTCGGCGCGGGCCTGCTGCCCCAGGTGGACGAGGCTGCGGCCGAGGGTCCTGAGCAGACCGCCTTCCAGCATCGCGCTGACCTTGCGGGCCAGCGGCAGGAACGTCTCGGCGGTCTGCGCCGCGAGCGCGTACCCCTCCTCGCCCTCCTGCTCCGCGTGGAGTTCGGCGATCAGGTTGCCGGACGCGGCCTCGAAGGAGGACACGTTCAGGGTGCGGAAGAGGGCCAGGCCGGCACCGGCCCGGCGCAGGGCCTCGTCCCGGTCGCCGCACAGCCGCAGGACCCGGGCCAGGTAGTACAGGCCGATGGCCGTGGACACCGACTCCCGGCCGCCGAGCAGCTCCGCTCCGCGCTCGGCCGCCGCCCGCGCCTCTGTGAGGCGGCCCTGACGGGCGTAGTTGAAGGCGAGCTCGCCCAGCGCGGTGCCCTCGGCGGTCGCCGCGCCCAGCGTGCGGAAGAGCCGCACCGACGCCTCGCCGTGCACGAGCGCGTCGTCGAAGCGGCCGCGGACCCGGGCGTGGGCGCACAGGGTGAGGTGGGCCGAGGCGCGCAGCCGCAGGCCGGCGTCGCCCTCGCAGAGTCCGAGGCTGCGATGGAGCTCCTTGTGCGCCTCGGGGAAGGAGTTGGCGTGCCACAGGGCGTTCCCTCGTACGTAGCGGGCGAGGGCCTCGGAGGGCCTGTCGCCGCGTCCGGCGGCGACCTCGGCGACCCGGCGGGCCAGTTCGGACACCGCGGTCAGGTGGGTGATGCCGGAGAGCACGGTGTTCAGCCGGTCGGCGAGATCGGCGGCCTGGGCCAGCGGCAGGACGTCGTCGGCGCAGGCGCGGGCGATCAGGGCGCGTTGCAGGGCGGTTTCCTCGCGCATCCAGTCGGTGGCCTCCTGCGCGGTGGCGAAGGCGAGGCCGGGCGAGGCGGGCGCGGCGTCGATGAGCGTGCGTTCGTCGGGTCCGGCCGCGTGGGCGACGGCGTCGGCGTTGCGGGCGGTGGCCAGGCAGAAGTCGAGGAGGCCGGCGAGGGCGCGGGAGGTCGTCGCGGGAGGGTCCTCGCGGGTGTTCCGGGACCGGGCGAAGGCGCGGACGAGGTCGTGGAAGTGGTAGCGGTCCAGGCGGTGGGTCTCCAGGAGGCTGAGTTCGACGAGGGATTCGAGGAGCTCCTCGGTCTCCTCGGTGCCGAGTCCCAGCAGGGCGGCGGCGCTCGGCAGGGCGAGGTCGGGTACGTCCAGGACGGACAGCAGCCGGAAGGCGCGGGCCTGTTCGGTGGTGAGCGTGGCGTAGGAGAGCTCGAAGGCGGCGTCCACGGCGGCGTCACCGGTGCGCAGTTCGTCCAGGCGGCCGCGTTCGTCGGCGAGGCGGCGGACCATGCCGGCGAGGGACCGGCCGGGTTCCGCCGCCAGGCGGGAGGCGACGATCCGCAGGGCCAGCGGCAGGTGGCCGCAGGCGGCCACGAGCGCGGCGGCGGCCTCGGGCTCGGCGTCCACGGCGCGCCGGCCGGCGGTCCGCCGCAGCAGGTCGAGGGCCTCGGCCTGCGGCATGACGTCCAGCCGCAGGTGCCGCGCCCCGGCCAGCCCGGTGAGCCAGGCGCGGCTGGTGACCAGGACGGCGCAGTCGGCGGTGCCGGGGATCAGCGGTCTGAGCTGCTCGCAGGAGGCCGCGTTGTCCAGCAGCAGGAGCATCCGGCGGTCGGCCAGCAGGGAGCGGTAGAGGGCCGTGCGCTCGCCGGCGTCCTCCGGGATGTCCTCGTCGGCGATGCCCAGCCCGCCGAGCAGGGTGGCCAGTACGGCATGGGGGTCGAGGGGTGCGGCGTCGGCGCCGCGCAGGTCGGCGTAGAGGCGTCCGTCGGGGAAGGCGTCCTCGCCGAGTGCGTGGGCGGTGTGGACGGCGAGGGTGGTCTTGCCGACGCCCGCCATGCCGTTGACCGCCGAGACGACGACGGCCGAGGTGTCCGGGCCGGTGAGCATGCCGGTGAGCTCCCGGAGCTGCTCGTCGCGTCCGGTGAAGCCGGTGACGGGGGAAGGAAAGGCGCTGCCCGGCGAAGGGGAGGCTCCGCCCGGGGGCTGCGGCCGGCGGTCCGTCCCGGGGCGGCGCAGGGTGGGGTCCGAGCGCAGGATCCGCTGGTGCAGCGCGGTGAGTTCGGCGCCGGGGGCGCGTTCCGCGGGCGGCAGGTGGCCGAGTTCGGTGGCGAGGTGGCGCCGGGTGTCCTCGTACACGCCCAGGGCCTCGGCCTGGCGGCCGGAGCGGTACAGCGCCAGCATCTGCACCGCGCGCAGCCGCTGGCTCGACGGGTGTTCCATGACCAGGGCGCCCGCCTCGGCCACGAGGTGGGGCCGGTCGCCGAGCTCGGCGTCGAGTTCGAGCCGGGCCTCCAGCAGAGCCCTGCGCACCTGCGCGCAGCGGGCGCGCAGGGCTCTGGCGTGGGGGCCGTGGAGTCCGGCCAGCGGTTCGCCGGTCCACAGCTCCAGGGCGCCGGCCAGGATGTCGCGGGCCTGCCCGGGGGTGCCGCCCGAGGCCCGGATCTCCCGGGCCCGCGCCAGGGCTCGTTCGAAGGCCCAGGTGTCCACGGCGGGGGCGGGCACCCGGAGCGCGTAGCCGTTGCCGACGGTGGCGAGCAGCGGCTCGGCGGTGTGCCGGGCGAGGGCCCGGCGCAGCCGCCACACGTGGGTGCGGACGGAGTGCTCCGCCCGGGAGGGGCGGTCGCCCTCGTCCCACACCCCTTCCACGAGCAGCGGCAGGGCCACGGTCCGGCCGGCGGCGGCCAGCAGGACCGCGAGCACCTCGTGCGACCTGGACTGGCCGAGTTCCACCGGCACGCCGTCGCACCAGGCCCGCACCGGGCCGAGCAGGGCGAATCTCAGTCCCGGGGCGGGGGCGTTCACCGGGTGAAGGAGCCGCAGGGGGGCTGGAGGCCGAAGGACGCCGACCAGAGCGGTATGTAGTACGGGGCCTCGCTGTCCTGCCCCGCCACGATCGCCATGTCGCCGTGGGAACGGACCATGAGCTTGGTCCAGGGCATGTGCGGGCAGTCCGCGCTGCCGGTCCGGCTCTGCCAGAGCTCGGTGCCGTCCTGCGCGGTGACGACGAGGTTGCCGTCGGCGCGCAGCTCCGCTCTGTTCCCCTCGCCGGTGGTGCCGGAGTGCCAGCGCAGCTGCCGGCCGGTGCCGTCGGCGCCGGAGGTGTAGAGGGCGAGGTCTCCGTCGTCCTGCATGACGAGGTGGGCGTTGCCGCTCTCCAGGCCGGCGCCCGGGGTCAGGGTGCCGCCGTTGACGAGGGTGTCGGACGCGGTGGGCGCGGCGTGTGCCGTGCCGCCGGCGGTCAGGAGCCCGCCGGCCGCGAGTAATGCGGCGGCCGTGAGGGCTGCGGCGCGGGTCTTGAGCGGGCGGTTGGTTTGCATCGACATGGCGGGACCTTTCCGGTGGGGTGGTGCGTCCTTTACCGAGTGGTCTCGACCATCGTGGGCAGCACTGTATAAACGGTCAACAATCTCTAAACAGACAAACCCGGGGGCGGGCGCGCTCCGTCCCGAGCAACCAAACGGCCCACTTGCCTCGTTCAGGCGATTGCCGCCGATTGTCGTGATGGGGTTATTTTCCGCCGCTATGGTGATCGGGTCATGGGAGGCCGGGACCGGGGGTGGGCATGGAGCTGGCGTACTGGCTCGGGCGGGGAGCCGAGGCTTTCCGGGAGTGGGCGCGCACGTACGACGAGTTCGCGCCGCATGCCGCGACGGCGGTCGACGAAGCGGCCTGTGAGGTGGCGTTCGAGGAGCTGATCGCCCGGCTGCGCGGCAGTTACCCGTTCTTCCACCCCTGCTACGCGGGTCAGATGCTCAAGCCGCCGCACCCGGTGGCGGTCGCCGGCTATGCGGCCGCCATGCTGGTCAACTCCAACAACCACGCGCTGGACGGCGGTCCGGCGACCTCCGTCATGGAGGAGGAGGTGGTGGAGCAGCTCGCGGAGATGGCCGGTTTCGAGGCCCACGTGGGGCACCTGACCAGCAGCGGCACCCAGGCGAACCTCGAAGCGCTGTTCGTCGCCCGCGAGAGCCGCCCCGGTACGGGGGTCGCCGTCAGCGCCGAGGCGCACTACACGCACGCGCGGATGTGCCATCTGCTGGGCGTCCCCGTCCTCACCGTGCCGGTGGACGCTCGCGGGCGCATGGACATGGGCGGGCTGGAGCGGCTGCTGTCCACCGGGGCCGCCGGGACGGTCGTCGCCACCACGGGCACGACCGCGCTGGGAGCCGTCGATCCACTGCACCGCATCGTCCCGCTGGCGCGCCGGTACGGGGTGCGCGTCCATGCGGACGCCGCTTACGGCGGCTTCTTCCGGCTGCTGGCCGACGGGGAGCAGGCGCCCGTCGCGCCGGAGACCCGCGAGGCTCTGCGCGCGCTCGCGCAGTGCGACTCGGTGGCGATCGATCCGCACAAGCACGGCCTCCAGCCGTACGGGTGCGGGGCGGTGCTGTTCGCGGACCCGGACGTCGCCCGGTTCTTCCGGCACGACTCGCCCTACACCTACTTCACCTCCCGCCGGCCCCACCTGGGGGAGATCAGCCTCGAATGCTCCCGCTCCGGCGCGGCCGCCGCCGCCCTGTGGCTGACGCTGAAGCTGCTGCCGCTCACCCCCGGCGGGCTCGGAGCGGTGCTCGCCGCCGGGCGGCGGGCCGCCGTCCGCTGGGCCGGGCTGATCAGCGACTCCCCGTACCTGGAGCCGTACCAGCCTCCCGAACTCGACATCGTGACGTACTACCCGGCTCCCCCGGGCAGTTCACCGCCCTGCCTGTCCCGTGTCGGCGCGGCGAGCAAGGAGGTGATGCACCGGGGAATGAACGCCAAGGAGGACCCCGTCTTCCTCAGCGTCGCCCGTGTCACCGCCGGGGCGTTCACCGCCCGCCACGCCGGTGCCGTCGCGGACGCCGGCGACACCCACGTGCTGCGCAGCGTGCTGATGAAACCGGAGAGCGAGCCGTATCTGGAGCGCCTGCACCAGCGGGTGGAGCGGCTGGCCAAGACGTCGTGGCACGCTGCCCGGGAGTGCGGCGGATGAACGGCGACACGCCGCCGGCACCGCTGACGCCGCTGACCCTGGCCACCGACGCGCGCATCCCCGCGCGGGCGGCGGCCGGTGCCACGACCGCCGACTACGACCGCTACTTCCACATCGCGCGTCGGGCGCCGGACCTGACAGTCTGGACGCGCGATGTGCTGGCGCTCCAGGCAGCCGTCCTCGCCGACCTTCCGCACACCGGCCTGGACGACTCCCAGCGTGCCGCGGTCCTGACCGGTCTGTTGCACGCCTCGCACGCCACCCTCGCCGCGTGGGCGCGATCCGCTGCGGGATCCTCGGCGGACGGTCCCGCCGACGGCCCGGGCGACGCGCTGCGCCGCTGGAAACTCGGCCACCAGCTCTTCCACCTCCTGCTGACCACCATGAACAGCACCCTCGACGACACCTTGGCCGCAGTGGGCGCGGCACGGTGGACGTCCGCCGGCCACGGCCTGGAGCGGCTGCGGACGCTGTACGACGCGGCCACCGCCGCCATGGCCTACGCCTCGGACTTCCCCGCCTCCGTCTACGCGCACGACGTACGGCCCACGATGGAGCCGCCGTTCACCGCACCGGGCTTCTCGGGAACGCTCAATCGGGAGCACCACGTCATGACCGAGCGGATGCACGCCCTCAGGGCCGCGCTCGCAGACCTGTCACGCCCGTCACCGCCGGCACCTCCCCTCGCCGCGATCCACCACGAGGCGGCCCTGCTGCGGGCGGCGCAGCGACGGAACAGGAAGGCCCACGCGGCGATCTGCGAGCGCTGCGTGCCGGACGGCGCCTCGCTCCTGCGTCAGCACACCACCCGGCAGAGGAGCGGCCGTGCAGCATGTGAGTGAGGGGGTGAGCGCCGCGTCGCGGGCCGTGAGAAACGCGGAGGACGTGGAGGACATCGATGGCGTGGACGCGGAGGCCGGTCTGCGGCTGCTGGCCGGTCTCGTGGACGAGGTCGTGTGGCTCGACCACTGCCCCGCCGTAAGCGCGTCCTTCCAGCCGGCGCCCGCCTGGCTGCGGCACGAGCCCGTCTCGGCCTGGCAGCCGTTGCCGGACCTCCCGCCCGGCCTGCTGCCGTGCCCGCCCGATCCACGCCGCGTCTGTGTGTCCTTCGCTCCGGAGCACGGGGACAACGCCCGTACGTGGGCCCGCACGCACGGCTACCGGCTGCTGGCCCCGGAGGCCAGTGTCACGGCGTGGGCCGCCGACAAGATCAGGGCCACCCGGCTGTTCGCCGAAGCCAGGGTCCCCGTCCCGCCCTTCCTGGTGATCCCCGCGGCGGACCGCGAGCCGGCGGAGGCGTACTGGAGCGGCCGGTGGCCGCGGGCCGTCGCCCAGCGGGCGGCGAACAACCTCATCGGCCGCGGGACCGTCCTCGTCGACGGGCCGCCCGGCTTGCGGGCCTGCCTGGACGCCTGGCCGGACGAGCCCGTCAAGCTCAGCCGCTTCGCTCCCGGGATCTCCCTGACCGTCACCGCGTGCGCCGGGCCGGACCGCACCGTCGTCTCGGCCGTCTCCCACCAGCTCGTCGGGCTGCCCGAGCTGGGCGCCTCCTGGGGCGCGCACTGCGGCAACCAGCTCGTCGGCCCGGACGACCTGCCCGAGGGGCTGTACGGACAGGCCCGGGCGGCCGCGTACCGCGTGGGCGAGGTCCTGCGGAGACGTGGTTTCCGCGGTGTCTTCGGCCTGGACCTGGTGGGGGAGGGCGGCCTGCTGCGCGCCGTCGAGGTCAATCCGCGCTTCCAGACGGTGGTGTCCCTGGTCCAGGCAGCCGAGAGCGCGGCAGGACTTCTGCCGGCCCTGGGCCTGCACGTCCTGTCCTTCCTCCGTCCCGCCCTGCCCCCGCCGGCGGCCCGGCAGTTGCCTCGCGGCGTGCGCCCCAGTCAGCTCGTGGTGCACGCCCGTACGGATACCGTGGTGCGCCGCCTTCCTCCGGCGGGGCGCTACCGCAGGGACGGCCGCGCGGTGAGCGGGCCGCTTCACGGGCCGCCCGTGATGTCCCGGCCGGCCGGCGACGAGGCCCTGTGGTGGGCCGTCGCCCGCTCCGGGCCGGTCGCCGCGGGCCAGGAGCTGGCGCTGGTCCAGTTCCCGGGGCCGGTCGCGGAGCTGCGGCCCCGTCCGCGCCTGCGGCCCGGCGCGGCTGCCTGGATCGCGAGCCTCCTGCCGGACGCGGCGCAGGACGCGGAGGAAGACGCGGACGAGGGGGACGAGCACGCCGGAGCGGGCGGGCGTGCCGGGAAGGGCGAGCGGGGCACCGGGGGCCAGGACACGAGCAGTGAAGCGGAGCCGCCTCTGCTGCGGATGAACGCACGGGAGATGCGCGAGGCCGGACGCCACGCCGTCGACCTTGTCATCGACCGGATGACCACCCACGGCTCCCGGCCGCCCTGCCACGCCCCCTCCCCCGGCGCTCTGCGGGCCGCCCTCGACGAACCCCTCCCCGAACACGGCACCCGCGACCTGCCCGGCCTCCTCGACCACGTCACCGAGCGGGCGCTCGCCGAGGCGACCCGGCTGGACCACCCGCGCTGCTTCGCCTTCGTGCCCTCCACCGGCAACTTCCCGGCCGTGCTCGCCGACGCGCTGGCCTCCGCGTACCTCTCCGTCCCCGGCGCCTGGCTCGTCGGAGCGGGCCCCACCCAGATCGAACTGACCACGCTGCGCTGGCTGAAGACGTTCCTGGGCCTGCCGGACAGCCACGGCGGCCTGTTCGTCAGCGGCGGTTCCGTCGCCAACCTGACCTGCCTGGCCGTAGCCCGCGACCACCGGCTCGACGGCCCGCAGCCGTACGCCCGTCTGTACTGTTCCACCCAGGCCCACCCCTCCGTCGCACAGGCGGCGCACCTCCTGGGCCTCACCCGCGAGCAGCTCACCGTCCTGCCCCCGGACGACGACCTGCGCCTGGACGCCGGTGCCCTGGCCGAGCGCATCGGCCGTGACCGCCGCGCGGGACTGCGTCCCTTCGCCGTCGTCGCCACGCTCGGCACGACCGGCACCGGGGCCGTCGACCCGCTCGACCGCGTGGCCGGTCTGTGCCGGGAGGAAGGCCTGTGGCTGCACGTCGACGGCGCCCACGGCGCGGCCGTCGCCGGCACCCCGCGCGGTCACCATCTGCGCAACGCCCTCGGCCGGGCCGACTCCCTCACCGTCGACCCGCACAAATGGCTGTTCCAGCCCTACGAGATCGGCTGCGTGCTGCTGCGGCGTCCCGAACTGCTCCCGAAGACCTTCGGTGTCACGCGCCACGCCCTGGACCAGGGGTATCTCCGGCCGGCCCACCCCGCCGCCCCGGCATGCGAGGAGGTCCGCCTCTCCGACCACGGCCCGCAGCAGAGCCGCGGTCTGCGCGCCCTGAAGCTCTGGCTCTCCCTGAAGACCTTCGGCGCCGGAGCCTTCCGCCGGGCCGTCGAGCAGGGCGCGGAGCTCGCCGAGTACGCCGCCGGGCTCGTGGAGGCCCACCCGGAGCTGGAGCTGGTCACGCCGCCCGGTCTCGCCATCCTCACCTTCCGCTACCGGCCTCGCGACGCGCCCGCGACGTGGGACGCCGACGCGGCGCAGGCGCGCATCAGCCGGAGGGTGTGCGCCGACGGCGGGGCGGTCCTGCTCACCACGACGGTGCGCGGGGCCACTGTGCTGCGCATGTGCACGATCAACCCCACCAGCACGCGTGCCGACGCCGCGTACGTGCTGGACCTGGTCATCCGCTACGGCCGCGACCTCTGACGCGATGCGGCCCCCGGACGGGAGGGGCCGGGCCGCTCGGTCGGCCGCTCAGGCGATCACCAGCGTCGACGGCCCGGTGATCAGCTCCACCCCGCCCTTCGACGCGCACTTCAGCGGATCGAGCGTGGCCTGGACCCCGGGCGAAGCCACCGTCCGTCCCTTGAACCTCCCCTCCACCGCCCGGCCCGCGACCAGGACGACCGCCTGGCCGGCGACCTGCTGGACGTTCCCCACGTGGTAGACGACCGTCGTCCGCTCCCCGGTGTTCCAGACGATCCGCTCCACGGTGGTCGCATCGGAGAAGAAGCAGCCGTTCCGCCCGCCACCGCTGATTGAGGACGTCCCCGACCGCAGCGCCGGGTCCGTGGAAAGACAGCTGTACGCACCGCTGCCGCCGATCCGGGTCCGCTGCGCGGCCAACGACAGACCGGGCGAGAACGAGATGGTGTTGCTCCCCGCGCAGCTCACGGCAGGGGTAGCAGCAGCGTGCGAGGGATGCGCCAGCGCATCAGGCGCCACGTGCACCAGTGCGGCGAGCGACGCCGCCACCACGCACCCGAGCCTCCTGCCCCACGAGAACCGTCCGCCCATATCCGCCCAGCCCCTCCCGCAAAGCCGTCACGTACCGACGGCAGCATCCTTCCGCTCCGGCCCGCAGCACGTCCGGCGCACGACGCGGAAGCCGGTGACGAGCAGCAGCACGGCGCCCCCGGGCGGCGCGGAAGCCCGTCAACACGCCCCGGCCCGACCGCGTCCCTCCCGGCACG
The DNA here is from genome assembly GCF_051386535.1 of Streptomyces sp. URMC 127. Classification (NCBI taxonomy): domain Bacteria; kingdom Bacillati; phylum Actinomycetota; class Actinomycetes; order Kitasatosporales; family Streptomycetaceae; genus Streptomyces; species Streptomyces sp. URMC 127. The sequence continues at coordinate 34,979 of NZ_JBPQTW010000006.1, read as the reverse complement.
GAACCGGCGCCGCCGGTTCTCGCAGAAGTGCTCACGCAAGCGGTTCGTCACCTTGCCTCCTCCTCCCTTCGTGTCGCCGTCCCGTCAGCGCGAAAGCCGCGGCCGCAGTGAGCAGTCCCAGGAGAGAAACCGCCGGCTGGGTGCCCGGTGGCGTGCCGAGCGCATCGCAGACCGATGCCCCGCAGGTGCGGGGAGGATGCCCGGCCAGGACGAGTGCGGCTCCTGCTGCCGCCGGCCCCGTCGCGCCACCGAGCATGGCGAACGTCGTCGCCGTTGCGGCCGATTGCGCGGTGCGGTGGGACGCGTGACTGCGGCTGACGACGGTCATGGCAGAGCCGTTGGCCAGGCCCAGGCCGCATCCCACGCAAGCGCAGGCGGCACTGAGCAACCACAGCGGCGCGGGGTGCCCCTGTCCGCAGCCGCTGATGAGCATTCCGGCCGCGATGCACACAAGCCCGGTTCGCATGAGGCGTGAGCCGTCGCGGTGTTCACCGGTCCGCTGGGCGGCCAGGCGGGCGGTGAAGACGGCGGGGACCGCGGCAGGCAGGGCGATGAGCGCTGCCGAGAGCGGGCTCAGACCGTGTGCGCGGGTGAGGGTGAAGTAGGTGAGGAACGTGAAGGCCGAGTTCGCGCCGAAGAGCACCAGCAGGACGAGCAACGCCCGGCGCGTGGTCGCCTGTCGCAGCAACCCGGCGTCCAGGGCGCCCCGAGGGCTCTGAGGGCCACGTCGCGTTCGGAAGACGAGAAGACCGGTCAGTGCGGCGGTCAGCAGCCCCGTCGACGCCCGTGCCGGTGCGGAAGCGGTGACCGTGGGAGCGGTCAGCGCGATCAGCGCAGTGACGGCGGCCGCGGTGCACAGGGTGATGCCGGCGATGTCCACAGGCTGCCGAGGCGGTGTTGCCGAGGGTCCGGCTTCGCCGAGTGCGTGAAGGGCGCAGCCCGCACTGACGGTCGCGAGGAGGGCGAGGGCACCGAAAACCGCCCGCCAGTCCAGCAGGCCGGTGAGCAGGCCACCGGCTACCGGCCCGAGGCAGGAGGCCGCGGCGGCGGTGGAGACCCACCCCGCAACGGCATGCGGCTCGTGTTCCGTTCTCCGGCGCAGGGTGAGCAGGAGGGCGAGGCTGACGGGCGAGAGGGCAGCGCCACCGATGCCCTGGACCAGCCGGGCCGCAATGAGGACGGCGGCGGTGGTGGCCGCGGCGGCCAGCAGGCTTGCCGCGGCGAAGGCGGTCAAGGCGACGAGCAGGATACGGCGGGCACCGTACTGGTCGGCGAGGTGGCTCACCCCGAGCTGCAGGGGGCCGCAGGTGAGTTGATAGGCGGCGGCGAACCACTGGGTCCGGACGGCGCCCATCTCCAGGTCGGCCGCGACTGCGGGCACGGCCGCCGTGACCGAGGCGATGGCGAGCGCCCCGCAGAGCAGCGCCGCGTAGCAGGCGAAGGGGGCGAGGTACCGTACGCGGCCGGGCGCCTCTGCCGGGGCCCGGCCGCCGTCCGGTGCGCCGGGACTCACAGGTAGTGCCCGTCCGGACGGACGATGCACGGCTGCCGCCGGGCCGCGGACCGGACGGTCACCATGGGCAGCGTGATGCCGGGTGCCCGGGCGTCCGGCGTGCCGTGGACGGGGGTCAGGTGCACGTGGTGGCCCGCCCTGAGCGCCTCGAACAGCCTTCCGGGGGCGGTGGTTGCCGTGACCAGGAGCGGCACGTCAGGGGCTGCCGCGCCACTGCGGATGCACGTTCCGCGCCGCGTGGCGCTTTCCGGCAGACCGGCCAGGAGCGCGGCGAGGCGTCGTCGCGGGAGGCGTGGGCGAAGGGCGGTGAGGACGGTGGCGCGCAGTGCGTGCCCCCAGGGCGAGGGCAGCGCGTTGAAGTGGAGCATGGCGGCGGTGAGCCGCATGACGTGGGCGGCGGAGCGGCGCCGTTCCTCGGCGTAGGCGTCCAGCAGTACCTCGTGACGAGGCTCCGTGACTGCCGCTGCGAGGCGCCACCCCAGGCTCATGGCGTCGGCCAGGCCCGTATTGAGGCCCTGCCCGCCGGTGGGTGGGTGAACGTGGGCGGCGTCGCCCACCAGCACGACGCGGTGGTGCCGGTACCGGGCCGCGTGGCGGTGCTCGCAGCGATAGCGGCTGAGCCACTCGATCTCGCGCAGCGCGAGCTCGCGGCCCGCGATCCGGCACAGCAGCTCCTGGACCGGGGCCGCGTCGCGGAAGCCGGCCTGTGTGCTGGAGGCGCCGGCCTGTGTGCCGAAGGTGTTGGCCCGTGTGCTGGAAGCGCCGGCCTGTGTGCCGAAGGCGCCGGCCCGGGCGTCGCGGGCCCCGGGGTCGCGGTAGGGGTAGAGGATGACGCGCCAGCGTCCGTCGCCGAACGGCAGGAGCAGCACCATGCCGTCCAGCCCCCAGCGGCTCCACGGCTGTTGCGGCTCGAAGTCGAGCCGCGCGTCGACCGAGATGACGTCGTAGGGGTGCACGGTGCGCGACGCGGCTATGCCCGACAGCCGGCGCACGGCGCTCCGGGCGCCGTCGCATCCGGCGATGTAGGCGGCGCGTATCCGCCGCGTGCCGCCCGGACGCCGGACGGTCAGCTCGGCACATTCCTCGTCCTGCCGCATTCCGATGACTTCCGTGCCGCGCGCGATGAGTGCGCCGTTCTTGAGGGCGTACTCCTCCAGGAGCTCCGTGGTCCGGTGCTGAGGCAGAGCGAGTGCATACGGAAAGGAGCTGTTCAGTCCGGAGAAAGGCGCGACTGATCCTTCGGAACCCAGGGGGTAGTGCCGGTAGCGGTGGCCTTGGGCGACAAACGGCTCGGCGTTTCCGCGCATGTCGAGGAATTCCAGGGTACGGGAATGCAGGACAAGTGCACGTGTCGCCTGCGGCGGCCGGACATCCCGTTCGAGCACGACACAGCTGATACCCCGAAGGCCCAGTTCCCCGGCCAATTGCAGACCGACCGGGCCGCCTCCGACCACGGCGACCTGAACCGCATCGGGCAAGGGCGTGACGTCGGTCATCCGGCGAATTCCTTCGTCCGTCCTCCCGTTGACCGGTCCAGGCTGACAGCCGGCTCCGCGGGTGTCCAGACCGGCTCGGCCCGGCCAACGGGATCACGATTCATAGGATTTTCATCATTACATCTGACCCGTTGACCACCCGTGCGGCTCCTGCCAAGGTGACCGCGGCACGTTCGCGCACGCCTCGTCCAGCCGAACGGAGAACGATGGGCCATTCCATCGGTGATCACGCCTACGGCGAACGCGGAATCGAATTCCTCCTCGTGGACCGGTCCGGGCCGCAGCAGCGGGTACGCCGGTTCCGGGCGGACATCCGCCTGCTGATGGACCATCCCGAGGTCTACCGGGACGGGGACAACACCCGTCTCATCCCCGTGAGTTCGATCAGCAACTCCGTACTGGCGCTCGGCGCCCGGCACACCGCGTCAGAGCCGGAAACCTATGCGCTCGCGCTCGCCGAGCACTTCCTCACCGCCGACCGGTGCGTCCTGACCGCCGATGTGCGGCTGACCGCCACCGAGTTCGCCCCGCTCGCCTCCGACCGGCCGCCGTCCGCGGCCCAGCACTTCTCCGCACTCGCCCGCCACCAGGATCACACGCACCTCACGCTCCCCCGCCACGGCGAACCCGTCGTACGCAGCGGCCTGCTGAACATGGAACTCTTCACGACCGGCGGCGCGACGTTCGCGGGCTTCGCCCGCAACGCCTACACCACCACGCAGACCTTCACCGACCGGGTCTTCGGCGCGCGGATGAACGTGACCTGGCGGCACTCCGGGACGGACACCGGCCACGGCAAGTGCCGTGCCCGCGCAGAACAGGCCGTCGTCAAGGCCTTCAGCGAGCACACAAGCCGCTCCGGTCAGCACACCTTCCACCACCTGGGCGCCGCCGTGCTGGACGCCTGCCCGGACCTCGCAGAGGTCCGCGTCGAGGGGGCCCACCTGACCCGCAGCCTGGTGGACCTGACCCCCTTCGGAGCCGGCAACGAAGGCTGTGTCTACACGGCGGCGGACCAGCAGCAGAGCACCGTCACCGTCACCGTTCACCGCACCTGACAACCAGGGCCCGAGGAAGAAGGGGACCGCATGAACCGCATGAACCGCATGGACTGCATGAACACCGCAGGACCGCGCAAAGCCCGCAGACTTGCCGCGGCGGTCGCCGTCATGGCGGCGGCGCTCACGCCCACGACGCAGACGGCACATGCCGACGACGAGCCGGCCGGCGTCCTCCTGACGTGCGCCGGCACCGTAGCCGCCTCCTACGCACCGGGGCTGACCCTGGCACCGAAAGCCACCGCCATCACGTCCCGGGCGGTCGTCGGATGCCCTCTCTCGACGGACAGCAGGTTCGCCTCCGCGACCTTCGGCGGAGACTCCGCCGGCACCTTGTCCTGTCTCCTGGGGCCCGCGAGCGGCACCCTTACGTTCCACTGGGGCGGCAAGAAGGACGAGGGGGCCGCGAAGGCGTCCCCCCGTCACGGGCACCCCGGCGGCGCGACGTCGACCGCTTCGATCCGCAGCGTGGCAGCCGTACGCCCGAACGGAAACATCGTCACCGTGAGCACGGGAACCATCACCGGCGGCGCGTTCAAGGGGGCGGCAGTCGTCACCGAGGTGACCCTGCTCGCCTCCCGGCAAACCGCCTGCCTGACCCCCCAGGGCCTCACCTCCGCCTCCGGCCCGACGACCGTGACGATCACCCGGGTGTGACGAGGCGCTCGGCCCCGGTCGCCGGGCCGGGGCTGCGCTACGCGACCGGCGTGCTCGCCTCGCGGAAGCCTGTCACCCACTCCGCGGTGGCCCGCAGGCCGCCGAAAGTGTAGAAGTGCAGCTTGACGGCGCCGTGCCGGTGCGGGTCGTAGGCCTCGGCGAGGGCGTGGAGGAAGCGGTCCGGGCCGGCCGTTCCCATGAGGTGGGTGAGGGAGAGGCCGTACTTGCGGGCGATGCCCGCGCTGGTCCCGACGCCGAACCGGGCCGCGTAGCCCAGCAGCCTGCGGACCCCGGCAGGCCCGGGCACACCGATCCTGACGGGCAGGTGGATGCCGCGCTCCCGCGCCTCCTCGATCCATCCGAGGACCGGATCCGGGTCGAAGCCGAACTGCGTGATGATGTGGCCGGGTATGCCGCGCTCGGCGAGCGCGGCGGCCTTCTGCTCCAGCGCCGACCACAGCCGCGGGCCGGTGATGGCCGGGTGCCCCTCCGGGTAGCCGCAGATGCCGGCCTGCCGGACGCCGTAGCGCTCCAGCAGCCCCGACCGGATCAGCGCCAGGGCGTCCTCGTACGGCCCCTCCGGCACGGCCGGGTCGCCGCCCACCGCGAACACCTGCCCGGACGTGCCGTCCGCCCGGAGCCGGGAGAGGAATTCTTCGAACGCCGCGCGGGAGGGCATCCGGCGGGCCGACAGGTGCGGGACGGGCTCGAAGCCGAGCGTCTTCACCGCGCGGGCGGCAGTGAGCCGCATCGACAGGTCCTCGTTGCCCAGGAAGGTGACGTTGACGCGCGTGCCCGCGGGGAGGAGGTGCGCGGCTTCCCGCAGGGCCGGGACGTCCTTGCCGGTCATTTCGAGGGAGAAGTCCTCCAGCAGGAGGCCGGCGGCCCCGCCGGCCGAGGCGGTACGAGATTCCATCGTGCTCCGTAAGGCGTGGGACGACCCGACTGCACGAGGGTAAAGGAACACGCGTCCGCACCCGCCCCGGGCACCGCGCTGTGACCCGCGGCGGCACCGGCGGTCCGGATGCGGTCTGTCCGGGCCGCGGCGCGGTGCGTTTCACTGGACGCGGCCGCGTTCGCCTCCGTGACCGGGGAGGTTCCATGCACGAGCAGCCCGCCGCTTCGGCGGAGGTCCTGGTGGTGGGCGGCGGCCCGGCCGGGGCGACGGCCGCGGCCCTGCTGGCGCGGCAGGGGCTGGACGTCGTCCTGCTGGAGCGGGCGCGCTTTCCCCGCTACCACATCGGCGAGTCCTTGCTGCCGTCGCTGCTGCCGCTCCTGGACCTCCTCGGCGCACGCGAGCGTGTCGAGGCCCTGGGGTTCGTGCGCAAGCGGGGCGCGTACTACGACTGGGGCGGGCAGCAGTGGTCCCTGGCCTTCCAGGGGCTGGGGCAGCAGGCTCCGTACAGCTTCCAGGTGCCGCGCGCCGGCTTCGACGCGGCACTGCTGGACCACGCGCGGGAGCAGGGCGCGCGGGTGCGGGAGGGCGCCGGCGTCCGGCGGATCGCCTTCCGGGAAGGCCGCGCGGTGGAGGCGTCGTGGGAGTACTGGCGGGGCGCCCGGGCGATCGAGGGCGCGCCCGACGGCGCGATCGGCGTGTTCTCCCTGCCCGGCCACCGATCCGGCCGGCGTAGAGCGCGTCCGTGCCTCCCGCCGTGGCGTGCGCGGCGGCGAACGACGCCTTGTCGGTCACCAGGCCCACGCTGAGGGTGCGGTCGTGCAGGGGGATCGCCCAGAACCAGCCGTGCCCGTGGCCCATCACCCCGGACCGGGCCGTCGCCGGACTGTGCCTCACCCTCCAGCCACGGCTCGGACTCCGCCGCACCGGCAGCTGACGCGTCAGGTGAACCGGCGTCCTCCGGCGGCACCGCGCCCCATTCGCCCCGTCAGCCGGCGTACGATTCGAGCGTGCCGCGGCGCCGGACGTCGAGCGTCGCGCAGTGGAAGGACCCGCCGAACGGTGCGTAGTGCAGCAGGTCGCACGGGATCGGCTCGAATCCCCACTTCTTGAGCGCGCGGAGCATGCCGGTGTGGTGCCGGTCCGCGATCACCCGCTCCTCGTCGATCATGAGCACGTTCATGCTGAGCCACTTGCCGCACATCGAGGCGAACTTGAGCAGGCGATCCTCGATCGGGTCGGGCTCGGGCGCGACGAGGACGTCCCAGGACCGCAGCACCGCGGGCAGGCGGTCGGCGTCGACGTACTCGGGGTTGACCATCACCTTGCCGGGGGCGAGCAGGACGAACGTCGTGTCGATGTGCATGGGCGTACGGCAGCGGCTCTCGATCTCGTGGACGCGGTACCGCGGCCCGAGATGGCGGCGCAGCCAGTCGATGCCCATGCGGTTGGTGACGTTGCTGCGCGTGACGAACAGGTCGCGTCCGGCGCGCATGAAGTCCGCGGCGTCGAAGACCGGCTCGAACTCGGTGAGGATGCGGCGCACCGGCTCACCGGGCCCGGGGACACGGAAGTCCGCGACGAACAGGTCGTCGGTCAGCTGCGGCTTCGGCGCGGCCGTCCAGCGCGCACCCCGCCGGAAGTAGTCCTTGAGGACCTCGCGGTAGGGATGCGTCTCGAAGTACCGGCACGGCCATGCCATCGGGGTCTCGATGATCTCGTCACCGACCACGAGCATGCTGTCGCGCGGGCAAGCGTTGCAGAAGCCCTGCGACGACCAGTCCGGCGTGCCGAAGCGGCGCCTGTTGTCGACCGCCTGCGGGCGGGTGACCGTGACCCCGAGGGACTGCAGGAGCGCGACGAACTGGTCGAGCTCCTGCTGCGCGCGCTCCACCAGCATCCGCGGATACCTGCGGCCGGCGGCGAGTCCCTGCAGCCGCGCCGCCCAGGGCGGGAGGTTGCAGCCCACGACCGGATGGCCGGAGGGGATCGTCGCGCCTTCGAGGCGCCCGACGATGACTTCCTCCAGCGGGTCCCACTCGTTGTGCGAGCTGACCGGCGAGACGAGCGGTTGTTCCGCGGCGGCGTCCTGCGGGTCCGAGGGCTCGGGCATCAGGCACCGCCCCCGGCCGGCGCGGGCGCGGCGCTCTCCGTGTTCCCCTTGTCCTTCGCGTCCTTCGCATCCTTCGTGTCCGTCGTGATCCGCTGCGCCGCTGTGTGGGCCCGGGGCCGTCGCACTTCCTTCATGCCCGGCAAACGGCGCGAAGCGGCCCGAAGTTGCGGCGCGGGCGGTCCCCTGCTCAGGCGACGGCGAGGGTGGCGGCAGCCGCTGTCAGCTCCGGGCCCGGTCGGGAAGGCCGGCGGGCGCGGTGACGCGCGCCCGGGTGATGAGCCGGTCCAGCAGCGCGAGCAGGCAGCCGCGGACATCCTCCCGGGAGCGGGCGTCGAGCAGGAGGACCGGGGTGTCCGGATCCTTCAGGTGCAGGGCCGCCCTGATCTCCTCGACGGTGTACGGCTGCTCGCCGTTGAAGCAGTTCGCGCCGACGATGAACGGCAGTCCGCGGCTCTCGAAGAAGTCGATCGCGGGGAAGCTGCGGTCCAGCCTCCGGGTGTCGGCCAGGACGACCGCCCCGAGCGCCCCGGAGAGCAGGTCGTCCCACATGAACCAGAAGCGTTCCTGGCCCGGTGTGCCGAAGAGGTAGAGGACCACTCCGGCGTCGGTGAGGGTGATGCGGCCGAAGTCCATCGCGACCGTGGTGGCCGTCTTGCCCTCGATGCCGTCGAGGTCGTCGACCCCGACGCCCGCGGACGTCAGGCGCTCCTCGGTGCGCAGCGGATCGATCTCGGAGATCGCTTCCACCAGAGTCGTCTTGCCGACTCCGAACCCCCCGGCGATGAGGATCTTGACGGGGGACGCTTCCGGCGCGGAGGTGTCGGCAGTGGCGGCAGTGCCGGAGGTGCCGGTGGTGTCAGAGGCGGGCAAGGTTGTCCCTGATTTTCATGAGCAAGTGGACATTGGAGGTCTCGGAGGCGTCCAGCGGTGGCCGGTGGCGGATCAGACCGCGCTCCAGCATCTCGCCGAGCAGGACCACCATGGGAGTCAGGCGCATCCGCATCCGGGCGGCGATCTCGGCGACCGCCCGTCCGCCCGGCGGCGGGCACATGGCGAGGATCTCCCGCCACTCCGTGGGCAGGCTGCCGTGACCGTCGCCGGCGCCGGCGTCCGCCGTGATCACGGTGTCCATCGTCAGGCCGTGGCGGGAGGCGGCTGTACGCCCGTCGGTGAGGGCGTACAGCCGCGGCCGGCGCCGTCCGGGCCGGGGGTCGGCCATCATGACGAGGCGGGCGCCTGGGAGCGTTCGGGGGTGTCCAGCCATTCGCCGAGCGCCTGCGCGGCGCGGACGGTCTCGCCGCCCAGTTCCCCGAGCCGTGCCTTGCGGGAGGCCACCACGATCAGCGTGCTGCCCGATCCGCAGCCGACGAGGCACAGGTACCGCTCTTCCATCTCGACGAGCTGGCGGACCACTCCGCCGCCGTCGATCTCCCGCGAGACGGCCTTCATGGTGGACGCGATGCCGGAGGCCGCCGCGGCCACGCGTTCGGCCTGGTCGCGCTCCAGCATGTAGGCGCTGAGTTTGATGCCGTCGTTGGAGAGGAGGACGGCCCCCTGGATCCCCGCGATCCTGCTCAGGTTGTTGTCCAGGATGCTGTAGATCGCATCGTTCTGTGTCGTCGTCATGGCTGGTCCTGTCCGAGTTCGAGTTCCACTTGCCTGGTGCCGTCTTCGTAGTCCGCCCAGGCGTCGGCCACCTCTTCGGGCGTGGCGGCGTCCCGGCCCACCGGTTCGGCCTCACGCGGCTCGCGGAGCCGCCGGGTCAGGTGGGTCTGCGGGACGCGCTCGGGGAGGGCCGGCCGGCCGGGGAGGTCAGCGGAGCCGGACGGGGGCGGTGCCTCCGCCGCGCTGGTCCCGGCCTGTCCTGCCTGCTCCTTGTGCGCCTGCTCCTTGCGCGGGCGGCGCGGCAGGGCCGGCGTGCCGGAGGCGGGGGCGGAGGGTGAGGCGGAGGCAGAGGCGTCCGCCGGATCGCCGGATCGTTTCTGCGGGACGAGCCTCGGCCACCGCTCCTCGGCGGACTGCGGCACGGACCGCGGCGGTACGGGCTGCAGTACGGGCGCGGGCTCCTTCGCCGGCCCGCGCACCACCGTGTCCTCCTTGCCCTCCTTGCCCTCCCGGGCCGGGACGAGGTGCTCGCCCGGGACGATCACCACGGCGGACGTCCCGCCGAACGCCGACCGGCGCAGCGTGACCGTCGCCCCCAGCTGGTCGGCGAGGTGGCCGACCACGAAGAGGCCGAGCCGGTGCGCGTTCCGGGCCAGTACGGAGTACGGCGGGGCCGAGTGCAGCCGGCCGTTCATCTCCTCGTACCTCTCGGCGGTCACCCGCGGGCCGCGGTCCTCGATCTCGATGCAGAGGCCGTCGCCCACCAGTTCCGAGCGGATCGCGACCCTCGCCGTCGGCGGAGAGAAGCGCGTGGCGTTGTCCAGCAGCTCCGCCAGGAGGTGGCTGAGCTGGCTGATCACGCCGGCCTCCACACAGGCCTCGTCCATGGCGTGCCGGTCGATGCGCCGGAAGTCCTCGACCTCGGCGGCCGCCTCCCGCAGCAGGTCGGCGATGCGCATGGGCTCCATGTGGGGGTCGGGAATCTCGCCGCCCGCCAGGATGAGCAGGTTCTCGATCTGCCTCCGCATGCCCACCGTGAGCTGATCGGACCTCATGAGCTCGGCGAGGAGCGCCTCGTCCTGCCCGAACGTGTCCTGGATGTGCTCGGTGAGGGCGAGCTGCCGGCTGACCAGGTTCCCGGTGCGTGCGGCGATGCCGGAGGCGAACACGCCGAAGCCGTGGCGCTCGTCGGCGAGCGTCCGGTGGCCCTCGACGGAGACGGCGACGACGCGGGCGAAGGCGTCGCTGATCCGTCCGACCTCGTCCTGTTCGCCCCCGGGCTGCGGCAGTGCGCCGGTGCCGGCGGCCTCTCCGCGCTGGAGGCGGTCCACGATCTCCGGCAGGGTCTGCTCGGCGACCACCACCGTGCGGTCGTGGAGGGAGCGCAGGCGGCGCAGGACCGAACGGGTGGTGAAGACCACGACGGCGACGACCAGCAGGAGGGCGGCACCACTGGCGGCCACCAGCACGACGACCTCGTCCTCCAGCTGCGCCGCCCGGTCGTCGGCGTGGGCGAGCAGCTCCTGCAGCTCGCTCTCGTCCAGGGTGTTCAGCTGGGCGGAGAAGGTGGTGTGGGCAGCCCGCCAGTCGCTGACCTCCGGCGGCAGCACGACACCGGAGAGGACGTCTTGGTGCTCGGAGATGACCGCCTTCTCGATGCGGGACTTGGTCTGCCAGGCGGTCGAGGTGAGGATCCGCTGGAGGGCGTCCTGGTCGTCGAGGGGGAGATCGCGGCTGACCGTGTCGTACAGGTAGTCGCTCGCGCCGACGGCCTCGACGAATTCACGGAACCTGGTGGGCGTCAGCTTTCCGGAAGGTCCCGCCAGCGCGAGGATGGAGTCCTCGCGGGCCACCGCCTCCGCTGCCGAGAACAGGGCCACGAGCGATGTCGTCTCCTGCGTGAGCCCGCCGTCGTCGACGTGGCTGAAGTCTCCGTAGCACCGGATCGTTCCGCTGATCAGGTCGGTGTAGTAGTCGACGGTACGGTCCGGGCTGCCGTGGCGTGCGTCGGCGCGTTCGCGCTGGGCGCCCAGCTCGGCCAGCCGCCCCGCGACGTCGCGGAGGCGGTCCTGGGCCCGGTCGGAGTGGAGCTGAGCGGGGTCCGACGACTTCATGAAGACGGCCACGGCCCGGTCCGTGCCGGCCCGGCGGTCGTGCAGCTCGGCGCCGGAGACGGGCATGCCCGCCCACCATGCGGCGGTGATCGCGCGCTCGGCCTGGAGGCTGGTCATGAGCTGATACAGAGGTACGCCGGTCTGCCGGCCTGCCGCCACGTCCTTGCGCAGGTGCCGGAACTCCTGCACGGACCGGTCGGAGCTGATGAGGACCTGAACGCCCATCGCCACGGCGGGCACCACCGCGAGCCAGACGAGGAGGGTGCGCAGGCGCACGGGCCGTCGTCGGCTTCTTCGTACCGGCTCGCCCGGGTCTTCGGATCCTGTGGGGGTCATCAGTCCTCGTCACACGCAGCAGCGACGGTGACGCCCTGCCGTTCCGGAGTGGGTGCCGATCATAACCAGCCAATTCCTGGAACAGCAGTTGAGGTTGGCGCACAGGATTGGTAAGAGCGCTCAAGGGGGGATCATGGCCGGTTGCGCTGATTGCCCGCTGCGCCCCGGTATCGAGCGGTTGGCTGTACGCCGAAGCTGACGGGACGCCGGCCGGCTGCTTGACCGGCGGGAGGCCGAGCCTGCGTCGTGGGCGCCGCCTGTGCGGTCACCGGGCCCTTGGTTCCTGCCCGGTCCGGAAAGTCGGTGCGCGTCTGCCGATAGTCCGGCAGAGCGCTCCCGTCCGAGGGCACACTGGACCTTCGGGAGAGGGCGTATGCGGCATTCTGAGCGTATGCGTCCAACCCGGTCTGTCCACGTCCGGGGAGAGCGTGAGTCAAAGGGTCGGGGGGTTGGATGACGCAGGTGGTTTCGTCGCGCCGTGCGCTGCGCGGGCCGGGGCGGCATGGTCCTGTGGTGGTGATCGGTGCGGGGCCGTACGGCCTGTCGGTCACCGCGCATCTGCGTGCCGTGGGGGTGGAGGTACGCGTCTTCGGTGAGGTCATGGGCAGTTGGCGGCACGCCATGGCCACGGGCATGTTTCTGAAGTCGACACCGCAGGCGACGGACCTGTCCGCGCCGGTGCCCGGGGGGACGCTGGCCGACTTCTGCCGGGCGGTGGGTGAGAGCGTGCTGACGGAGCTGACGCCCATCCCGTGCACGACCTTCGTCCGGTACGGCCTGTGGTTCACCGAGCGATACGTCGGCGAGGTGGAGAACACCCCCGTGCGGACCGTCGAGCGCTCCCGCACCGGCTACCGGGTCTGTCTGGAGGGTGGCGAGGAGATCGACGCGGCGGCCGTGGTCGTGGCCACGGGGCTGGGCGCCCTCGCCCACGTTCCTCCCGGGCTCCGTCATCTGGCACCGGACGGACCCGGGCCCGATGCCGTGCTGTCGCACACCAGCCAGCACACCGACCTCTCGCGCTACGCGGGACGGCGCGTGGCCGTGCTCGGCGGCGGGCAGTCCGCCCTGGAAAGCGCGGCACTTCTGCACGAAGCAGGCGCCGACGTCCGTGTCCTGGTCCGCGGTCCCCGGATTCGCTGGGGCGACACCCCGGTCCTCCACCGCCCTGTGCTGCAGCGGCTCATCAAGCCGTCATCACCCCTCGGCACCGGCTGGGCCCTGGCGACCGTCTGCCACGCGCCCCACGCGGTACGCCGCTTGCCGGCTCCTGCCCGGCTCCTGCTCCACCGGCGTGCCCTGGGACCGTCGGGTGGATGGTGGCTGCGCGAACGCGTCGAAGGCGTCCTGCCCGTGCACTGCTCCCGCCGCATCACCCACGCCCACCTCCGCGGCGGGCAGGCGCATCTGACGCTGGCGGGCGCGGGGGAAGGCCCGCAGAAGCTGTGCGTCGACCATCTCCTGGCCGCCACCGGCTACCGCCTCGACCTGAAAGCCCTCACGTTCCTCTCGCCGGACCTGCGCCACCGGCTCGACCGCGTCCCCGGCTCGCAGGCCCCCCGCCTGACCGGCGCGTTCGAGTCTTCCTTCCCGGCCCTGTACTTCACCGGCTCACTGGCAGCCCCCACCTTCGGCCCCATGCTCCGCTTCGTCGCCGGCACCGCCTTCGCCGCCCGCCGCATCACCGCCCACCTGACCGGGCGCGCACCCCACCGCGACGGACCTGCGGAGGTGGCGGCACCCGCGGCAGTGGGAGAATCGCGAGAGTGATGGTAGTAACCCGTGTCATTGAGAAGGCGGCCGAGGTGCTGCGCGCCGGGGGCCTGGTGGCCCTGCCGACGGAAACCGTCTACGGTCTGGGCGCCAACGCCGAGGATCCTGCGGCGGTCGCGCGGATCTTCCAGGTAAAGGGGCGGCCGCCCACCCACCCGCTGATCGTCCACATCGGCGGCGCGGACCAGCTGGACGACTGGGTCGAGGAGGTGCCCGCGACCGCGCGCCTGCTGGCCGGACACTTCTGGCCGGGACCGCTGACGCTGGTCCTGCGCCGCGGACGGCGGGTGCCCCTGGAAGCCACGGGTGGGCTGGAGACGGTGGCGGTGCGCGTGCCCGACCACCCCGCCGCGCTCGCTCTGCTCGCGGCCTTCGGCGGCGGCATCACGGCTCCTTCCGCGAACCGTTTCGGCTCGGTCAGCCCCACCACGGCAGAGCACGTCCGGGCGGAGCTCGGTGACACCGTCGACTTCGTGCTGGACGGCGGCCCCTGCGGCGTCGGCGTCGAGTCGACCATCGTCGATGTCACGGGCGACGCCCCGGGCATCCTGCGGCCCGGCGGAGTCACCCGCGAGGAGATCGAAGCGGTACTGGGCCGCCCGGTCGCCCTCCCCTCCACCAGCCACGTCCGGGTGCCGGGCCAGCACCCCTCCCACTACGCGCCCCGCGCACGGGTCGTCCTGGCCGAGCCTGAGCAGGCCGTCGCCGAAGCCGAGCGCGCGCAGCAGCTCGGACACCGGGTGGGCATCCTTCTTCCCCCCGCCTTCGCCGACGCTCCGGTCAAGGCGCACGCCGTCGTGCCTGTCCCCGCTGCGCCGGACGCCTACGCGCGCGGGCTGTACGGGTTCCTGCGCGAGCTCGACCAGCAAGGATGCGACCTCATCGTCGCCTCCCTGCCAGCCGAAGAGGGCCTGGGCCTCGCGATCGCCAACCGGCTCCGCCGCGCCGCGGGCCCCCGGCTCTCCCCGTGACCGCCGGCGGTCGAAGCGGTCAGGATGCGGTGGGGGCCGCCACGTCGAGGCCGCGGGACGCTATGAGCTGCGCGCTGCCGTCGGCCAGGCGGTAGGACAGGCCCACCACGGCGGCCTGTCCGGCGGCCACCCGCTCGGCCAGGACGCGGGAGCGTTCGAGCAGCAGGTCCACGGTGTGCTCTATGTGCTCGGCCAGGATCTCGTCGGCCTGGTCGCGTCCGGCGGCACGGGCTGCCAGCACGCTCGGGGTCACCCGTTCGACGACGTCACGGACGAAACCGCCCGGCGTCTTCCCGTTCTCCAGGGCGGAGCAGGCCGCGGCGACGGCGCCGCACGAGTCGTGGCCGAGGACGACGACCAGCGGCGCATCGAGGACGCTCACGCCGAACTCGATGGATCCGAGCACTTCCGCACCGGCGACATGCCCGGCGGTGCGCACCACGAACAGGTCGCCCAGGCCCCGGTCGAAGATGATCTCGGCGGCCAGGCGGGAGTCGGAGCACCCGAACAGCACCGCGAAGGGCTGCTGGCCCGGCGCGATCTCGGCGCGGCGGACGGCGTCCTGGTTCGGGTGTTCGGGGGTGCCCGCGACGAAGCGCCGGTTACCGGCCAGCAGCAGCTCGAAGGCTTCGGAAGGCGTCAGGGCCTGGATCTCGTTCATACCCGCAGCCTACGAGCCGGCACCTGCCGACCGCACCCCCGAGTCCCGCCGGGGCACGCCGCGCAGGGCCGCGCTGCCGGCCCGGGCCCGGCGCCGGGCCGGCACGGCCTCGCTGCGGAACCTCAGCGCACGACGCAGGTGCCCTCGGCCCGGTGGTCTTCGTCATCCAGTCGCAGTCGGCGCGGCAGGCAGGAACAGCGCATCGAGGACCTCACGGAGGTCGTGATTCTCGACGTCACGTAAAGCCGCCAGGAGTCCGGTGGCGTGCTCCTTGCCGGTCACCGGCACGACCGAGGTGAGGAACTTGGCCTCCAGGGCAGCGTCGGACAGGGGTTCTTCGCGGTCTCCGGTCGCGGCCGTCGGCCCCGACCGCAGGCGGTTCCCGTCAGTAAGGATCAGACAGACATCGGCTTGGCGCGTTGCGGGGAAGGCCCTCGTCATGGCGGCCGATTCGCGGATTCGCATGCTGGAAGCCAGCCTGTGCATGTGCTCGTCGGCGTGGTGCGGCTGCATCACCATGTGCGGGGTCACTTCCCTGTGAACGGCAGCGGCCGCGACGGCATAGGGGAGGCTGTACTGGGCTTCCTCGGTGGTGCGGGGTGTCCTGGACGTCAGCCTCGTGGCCGGATGGAAAGTGGTCACGACAACCCGGTCGATCTGTCCGGGTTTGGTGCCGTACTCCCTCACTATGTCGAGGGTGGCCTGTACGGCCGGGTGCGCCCATCGGCAGACCGGGAAGGGTTTGAAGTACTGATCGAGGATCAGCCATCTGCGGCCCAGGTCAGCCCAGACATCGGTTCCGTCCTCAGTGCCCGAGGCGGCCAGTGCCGCCGGTGCTCCGGTGAAACCGTCGTGGGCCAGCAGGGCCGCCGAGACCCCGGCGAGGGCTCCCCACGCGGAGCCGTCCTTGACCATGGTGGGGTGGTCGATGCACCGCATCATCGGAGACCTGGGGGCGTGATATTCGGCGATTCCGAGCGCGTGCGCGGTGGCGTCCCCGCCGAGACGGAGGATCCGGGCGCCGATTGCGGCGGCTCCCAGGGCGTTCCAGGCTCCCGAGCTGTGGTAGTCGGCCGCGCAGGCGTGCAGGTGGATCCCGGCTCGTGTCGCGATCTCGTAGCCGAGTGCAAGGCTGGTGGTCAGCTCGCGGGCAGTGGCAGTGGCGGTGGCGCCGGAGTCGAGGAAGGCGAGTGCGGCGGGCAGGACGGCGGCACCGGCGTGGCCCTTGGTGAGCCGGTGCCCATCGTGCCCGTCGACGCTGTCTATGGTGGCGGCGTTGGCGAGCGCCGCCCCCGGCGGTCCGACCCCGCGACCGTCGAAGAGGAGACGCGCCTGGGGGCCGTCCGTGCGGTGATACCGGGCGGCGTGGTGGTAGATCTTCGCCGACAGCACCGTCTGCGCGCCCGACGCGGCGACGCCCACGAGGTCGAGCAGGCAGCGCCGGGCTTGGTGTACCACCTTCTCGGGCAGGTCCGTGAAGGTGAGATCGTGAATGAACGCGGCAATCTGAGAGTTCACGGTGCGCCTCCGCCTTTGAACTTACCGCCAGGGCAGGCGCGTTGGCGGAACACCGTCACGTCCGTTCCGGTCACGCTGAGCGGATCGGGGCCAGGGCGTCGGGCAGCAGACGCAGACGTGTTTCCCGGGCGTCAGTAAACGCTCCGGACGGAGGGGTGCGTCAGCGCGCCTGCGACACGAAGGCTTCGTACGCTACGTCGTCGAAGAGGACGAAGCGGACCTCCTGCACGTTCGTCTCCGTCCGCCTCACCGTCTCGACGGCGATGCGGGCCGCGTCCTCGACGGGCCACCTGTAGACGCCCGTCGAGATGGCCGGGAACGCGACCGTCTTCGCGCCCAGTTCGTCCGCGACCCTCAGCGACTCGCGGTGGCAGGACGCCAGCAGCTCCGAGCGGTCCTCCTCCGCCGACCACACCGGGCCCACCGTGTGAATCACCCACCGGGCCGGGAGGTTGCCCGCCGGGGTGGCGACGGCCTTGCCTGTGGGGAGGCCCTTGCCGTAGTGGGAGGCGCGCAGGTCGCGGCAGGCGGAGAGGATCGCGGGGCCGCCCTTGCGGTGGATGGCGCCGTCGACGCCGCCGCCTCCGAGGAGGGAGGAGTTCGCGGCGTTGACGACGGCGTCGACGTGCTGTTCGGTGATGTCGCCCCGGACGAGAGTGATCATGGTCATGGGGACCATCCTCCCCCGTTCCCCTGCGGCCGGGGCAGGAGGGGCGGCGTCAGATCGGGTAGCGCACGCTGCGGACCGGGGGGTTGGTCAGGGAGCGGCCGGGGGCGAGGGCGCGGGCGCCGCGGGTGCAGTGGCGGTCCGTGTAGTAGACGGCGGTCCGGTTGGTGCCGTTGGTGAGTTTGCGGATCTTCGCGCGGTTCTCGGTGAGGAGGCTGAAGCACTTGCCGTCCTGCGGGTCCTTCTCGGTCCTGCTCACGTCCTCGCGGTAGCAGGCCACCCCGGGGATGCCGGTGCCCGCTCTGCAGCGCGAGTAGTCCACGGTCAGGGTGCCGTTCGCGGCGTGCGCCGCGGGGGCGGAGGCGACGGTGGACAGCAGGAGCACGGAGACGGCGGTGCCGAGGGCGTGGCGGATGCGCACGGGATTCCTTTCGCGGTGGTGGAGTGGTGGTGCAGCTGTGCGGTGCCTCCAGCTATCCACGGACGCTGCTCCGTCCGGCGGAATCACCCGTCGGTGGGCGCGGCCTCGCCCCGCGCCGGCGCCCCCCGGACGGGTGAGCGGGCGGACGGCCGGTCTCGGCGCGGTCTCGGGGCGGTCACGCTTCTCCCCGGATCGGGACAAAGCCGCCGAGGGGCTTTGACGAAGCTCGATCGATTTAGGTAAGCCTTCCCTAATTCTTCACCCGTCCTGGAGGTTCCGTGCCCGTTCCCCCGCCGCCCGCCCAGCCGCGGCCGCTCCGCCTGTACGACTCGTGGTGGACCGTCGCGGCCGGCGCGCTCCTGGCGTGCGCGGGGCTGGCCTGCTGCCTCTGGGTCTCCCTCCACGTCCGCGCCGACCAGGCCCTGCACACCGGGGCGCTCTTCGTCCACCTCGCCTCCCTGGTGCTCGGCTTCGGCGCGGTGCTGGCCGCCGACTGGTTCGGGCTGCTGTGGGTCACGCGGCGGATCGCGCTCGCCGACGCCCTCGGCGCCGTCGGCCGGCTGCACGTGCCGGTCTGGGCCGGGCTGGCCGGGCTGCTGGCCAGCGGCGCCTTCCTGCACCCGGACCCGGCCTCGCCGCTCACCCGCACCAAGCTCGTGCTGATCGTCGTCCTCACCCTCAACGGCCTCCAGGCCGGGGTGCTCACCCGGCGCCTGGCGCAGCGCTCCCCCGCCCCGCCCGGGCGGCGGCTGGCGGCCTGGGGCGGGGCCACGGCCTTCGTCTCGCAGGTGTGCTGGTGGGGCGCGGTCGGCATAGGATTCGCCAACGCACAGCACTGACGGGTCAGTTCGACACCGACGGGTCGGTTCGACACTGACGGGTCGGTTCGACGCCGTTCGACGGAGGAGTCCACCGTGCAGCAGCCCTCGCCCGCCCGCCGGCTGTGGGAGGCCGTCGAACCCCTGCACGCCGTCGTCTACTTCGCGCCCGAACCCGCCGCCGCGGCCCGCGCGCTGGGCCTGCCGAGCTGGTGGATGGGGTACTTCGCGGGCCGTGCGGCCCCGCTCGGGGCGCTCGGGCCGGCGCCCGTCGCGGCGATGTTCCACGTCTTCGCGCCGTCCATGGTGGCCCGCTCGCTGCCCGACGCCTGGGCGTACGCCTCGCCGGAGGCGGTCCTGGAGAGCCGCACCGAAGCCGTACGCGCCACGCTGGCCCGTACGCTGCCGGCGGGATCCGGCCGCTCCCTCGCACGGCTCTCCGAGCTCCTGGAGACGGCCGTGGCGGGCTGCGGCTTCGAGGGCAGGCCGCTGGCCGCCGCCTGGTCCCGGGTGCCCCGGCCCGCCGGCGCCGCCGCGCGCGTGTGGCTGGCGGCCACCGTGCTGCGCGAGCACCGCGGCGACGGCCACGTCCTGGCCGCCGTCCACGCCGGCCTCGGCGGGCTGGACACCACGCTCACGCACGTGGCCGCCGGCGGCGTGCCGCTGGAGGCCGTCCGCGACAACCGGGGCTGGACGGAGGCGGAGTGGGAGGAGAGCCGCCGCAGGCTCACCGAGCGCGGCGTGCTCGACGGCGAAGGGCGGCTGACCGGGGCCGGCGGGGCGCTGCGCCGCCGGCTGGAGGAGGACACCGACCGGCTGGCCGCCCCGCCCCTGGCCGCCCTGGGCGCGGAGGGGACCGAGGAGGCGATCCGCCTCGCCGTCCCGCTGAGCCGGCACCTCGTCGACAGCGGCGTCCTGCCGGTGCCCAACCCCATGGGGGCGCCGCGCCCGTGACGCCCCGGCGCGGCGCCGGCTACGCGTCCGCGCTCTCCATCGCCCAGCTGGCCAGGATGCGCAGGGACTCGGCGGAGGGCGAACCGGGCTCGGCGTGGTACGTGATCAGCTGCTGGTTCTGGTCGGCGGGGAGCACGAGCGTCTCGTAGGACAGGGTCAGCGGGCCCACCACGGGGTGGTGCAGCTCCTTGACGCCGAAGCCCTTGTCCTCCACGTTGTGCGCGGCCCACAGCGTGCGGAACTCCGGGCTCTTGACGGACAGCTCGCCGACGAGGGCGGCGAGGTGCGGGTCCTCGGGGCAGCGGCCGGCGTCGAGCCGCAGGAAGGCGACGACGTCGGCGGCCTTCTTCTCCCACTCCACGTACAGCTCGCGGGTGGCCGGCTCCAGGAAGAGCTGCCAGGCCAGGTTGCGCTGCCCGGCGGGCATCTTGCCGAAGTCGCCCAGCAGGGCGCAGGCCAGCCGGTTCCAGGCGAGGATGTCCAGCCGGCGCCCGACCACGTAGGCGGGGGTGTTCTCCATGCTGTCCATGAGGTGCTGCACCGAGGGGCGCACGCGCTGCGGCCGGGCGGGGCGGCACGGCCGCGTCTTCTTCACGCTCGGGCGCACGAGGTGGGTGAGGTGGTCGCGCTCGGCGCGGGTGAGCCGCAGGGCGTCGGCGATCGCCTCCAGCACGGCGGTGGAGACGTTCTGGCCGTGCCCCTGCTCCAGGCGCGTGTAGTAGGCGACGCTGACGCCCGCGAGCTGGGCCAGCTCCTCGCGCCGCAGGCCGGGCACCCGGCGCCGCCCGCCGTAGGGCGTGAGCCCCACTTCCGCGGGCTGCAGCCGGGCCCGCCTGCTGCGGAGGAACTCGCTCAGTTCGGTGCGCTGGTCCATTCCACCAGTATGCGCAGGCCGCGGGGGCCGCGGGCGGGGCCAGGGTGACACTGCCAGTGGTAGGAAACGCAAGCGTACGTTCGGCCGGGTTCTGGCTGGTTCCGCGGCACGGGCGCACGATGGCGGGCATGAACCGCACCACTGTTCCCGCATACGCGGCCCCTTCGGCCAAGGCTCCCCTGGAGCGGATCACCGTCCAGCGCCGGGAGCCGGGTGAGCACGACGTCCTCATCGAGATCAAGTACGCCGGCATCTGCCACTCCGACATCCACACCGTCCGCGGCGAGTGGGGCGACGACGGCCACTTCCCGCTCGCCCCGGGCCACGAGATCGCCGGCGTCGTGACCGCGACCGGCTCCGGCGTCACCCGCTACCGCGTCGGCGACCGCGTCGGCGTCGGCTGCTTCGTGGACTCCTGCCGCGAGTGCGGCAACTGCAAGGCAGGCCTGCAGCAGTACTGCACCGGCGAGCTCGGCATGGTCGGCACCTACGGCGCGACCGGCCGTGACGGGGAGGTCACCCAGGGCGGCTACTCCACGCACATCGTCGTGGACGAGAACTACGTCCTGCGCATCCCCGGCAGCATTCCGCTGGATCAGGCGGCACCGCTGCTGTGCGCCGGCATCACCCTCTACTCCCCCCTCGCCCGCTGGCAGGCGGGGCCGGGCAAGAAGGTCGCGATCGTCGGCCTCGGCGGCCTCGGCCACATGGGCGTGAAGATCGCGCACGCGATGGGCGCGGAGGTCACCGTCCTCAGCCAGTCGCTGCGCAAGCAGGAGGACGGCCTGCGCCTGGGCGCCGCCCACTTCCACGCCACCTCCGACCCGGCGACCTTCGAGCGGCTGGCGGGCAGCTTCGACCTGATCGTCAACACCGTCTCGGCCGACGTCGACCTGGGCGCCTACCTGGGCCTGCTGAAGACCGACGGCACGCTCGTGCAGGTCGGCGCCCCGGAGAACCCGCAGCCGGTCGCCTCGTTCGCCCTGATCACCCGGCGCCGGTCCCTGGCCGGCTCGATGATCGGCGGCATTCCGGAGACCCAGGCGATGCTCGACTTCTGCGGCGAGCACGGCATCGGCGCCGACATCGAGCTGATCCGGGCCGACCAGATCAACGAGGCGTACGAGCGGGTGCTGGCCAGCGACGTCCGCTACCGCTTCGTCATCGACGCCGCGACGATCTGAGCGGGCCCGCGCGGAGAGGCTCCGCGCCGCGCGGGGCACCCGCGCCCGGCCGGGCGGCCGGAGGCGCGTCCTCCGGCCCCCCCGCCCCGCGCCGGTAACGACTCCGCACGCCGGTGTTCCCCCGGCCGACGCGTCGCGCGCCGCCCCGGGAGCGGTGGAAGACTGAGACGCGTCGGGGGACGCCGGGCACCGCGCCCGCGGCGGCGGGGCTCGTGCGCATCCGTTGCCCCCGCGTGCATCCGCCGGAGGAGCACCCACCATGCTCAGCACAGATTTCGTGACCGGATCGCCCAACTGGCTCGACCTCGGCACCCCGGACACCGCGGGGTCCGCCGAGTTCTACGGGGCGGTCTTCGGCTGGGACGTGCAGTCCGCCGGGCCCGACACCGGCGGCTACGCCTTCTTCCAGGAGGACGGCAAGGACGTCGCGGCGCTCGGCCCGCTGACCGAGGAGGGCGCGAGCCCCGCGTGGACCGTGTACTTCCAGACGCCCGACGCCGACGCCACGGTCAAGGCGGCCGAGCAGGCCGGGGGCGCCGTACGGGTCGCGCCCACCGACGTCATGGACGCGGGCCGGCTGGCGTGTCTCACCGACCCCGGCGGCGCGGAGTTCGCGCTCTGGCAGCCCGGCGCCGTCAAGGGCCTGGAGAAGGTCTGCGAGCCGGACACCCTGCTGTGGGTCGAGCTGCACACCGCGGACCCGGCTGCGGCCGGGGCCTTCTACCGCGCCCTGTTCGGCTGGGGCACGCAGGAGAGGGAGTTCTCCGTCGGCACGTACACCCTGATCTCCACGGCCGGCGCGAGCGGCGACGACGCCGCGTTCGGCGGCATCGCGCCGGCGCCCGGCGGGGGCGAGGCGGCCGGGCCGTCCCGCTGGATCCCGTACTTCCTGGTCACGGACACCGATGCCACGCTCACCCGGGTGCGGGAGAGCGGCGGCTCGGTCGTCGCACCGGCCGCCGACGTGCCCGACGTGGGCCGGATCGCCTGGGCCGCCGACCGGTTCGGCGCCGTCTTCGGCGTCCTCAAGCCGCTGCCGCGCGCCGCCTGATACCGCCGCCCGGGGGCGCGGGCGGGTGCCCGTGCCCCCGGGTGGGCCCAGCGTCGCTCCTCCGTCCGTACGGCTCAGCCGCCGCCCTCGCCCTCGGGGGCGGCCGCCGGAGCGGCCTCGGCCGGCGCGGCTTCCTCCTCCGCGGCTTCCTCCTCGACCGGCTCGGTCTGGGCCGCGACGATCTGCAGGACGGCGTCCTCGCCGTCGACCGCGAGGGTGGTGCCGCGCGGCAGCGGGATGTCCTTGGCGTGGACGGTGTGGCCCGCCTCCAGACCCTCGATGGAGATCGTGACGCCCTCGGGGATGTGCGTGGCCTCGGCCTCGACCGGGAGGGCGCTGAGGATGTACTCCAGCAGGTTGCCGCCGGGGGCGAGCTCGCCCTCGGTGTGGATCGGGATCTCCACGGTGACCTTCTCGCCCTTCTTGACGATCAGCAGGTCCACGTGGACCAGGAAGCCGCGGATGGCCTCGCGCTGGACGGCCTTGGGGATGACGAGCTCGCTCTTGCCGTCGATGTCCAGGTTGATCAGGACGTTCGGCGTCCGCAGGGCCATCAGCAGGGCGTGCCCGTCCACCGACACGTGCCGCGGGTCGGCGCCGTGGCCGTAGATGACGCAGGGGACCTTGTCCTGCCTGCGGATGCGGCGGGCGGCGCCCTTGCCGAAGTCGGTGCGCTTCTCGGCGGTCAGCTTCACTTCGGCCATGCCAGCACTCCTCGCGGTTCGGTCGTTCTGGAGATGTGTTAACCGCGGGCCGGAAAGGTGCCCCCGCGGCTACTCCGTACGGGAGCGATATCGGCCGGTTTTCCTTCTGATGGCAGACGCACCGGCTGATGGCGGACGCCCCGGGCCGGGCGCGGGTCCTCGCCGCGCCACCGCACCGCGGTATCCGGAATCCCTCCGCCCCCGCGAGGCCGATCGGGCAGACTTTGCGGGCACCGTGCAGACCCCGTCACACCGCTGTGAAACCGAGGGGACATCCATGAGCACCATGCGAAGATTCAGCCGCAGAGCCCTGTTACGCACCGGCCTGGGGGCCGGCGGCGCAGCGCTCGCCGCGCAGCTCCTCCCCCGCCTCCCCGGCGCCGAGCCCGCGTGGGCGCCGGCCGCGGTCCGGCAGGGGCTCTTCCCCGAGTGGAGCCGCTTCGCCCGGCTGGCAGACGGCACCTTCGACGAGGACGCCGACCCGCTGCGCGACATGAAGCCCGTGATCACGGCGCTCAAGGCGCAGAACGTCAGCGTCATCGAGCTCGACACCGTCCTGTCGAACTGGCTGACGCCCGCGGAGTTCACCGAGCACATGGGCAAGGTCAAGAGCTTCGTGGAGCTGGCGCACGCCGCCGGGATCCGCGTGGTCATGTACTACCCGTCGCTGGAGCTCATCAGCGTCGGCGGCGAGAACGGCCCGTCGTTCTACAAGAACGGCGAGGGGAAGTCCTGGGTGCAGCGCTCCCTCGACGGCAAGCCCAACGTCTTCTACGGCAGCCTGGTCGTCTGGGTCGACCCGGGCGACGAGAGCTGCTGGCTCAGCCCCAACTCCCCCTGGCGCGACTACTACCTCGGCCGCGTCAAGGCCCTGGCCGCCACGGGTGTGGACGCCATCTGGCCGGACGTGCCGATCTACTTCGACGGGGCGCTGAGCTGGTGCGACGCCTCCACCTGGGCGGCGGACGCCTTCAAGGCCGACACGGGTCTGGCGCTGCCCGCGAAGGCCGACTTCTCCAGCCTGCCCTTCCGCCGCTACGTGGAGTGGCGGCACCGCAACCTCAACCAGTGGCAGCTCGACATCGCCGCCGCCGGCCGGTCGGTCAACCCGGACCTGGTCACCTTCGCCGAGACGGTGAGCATGGACTACCAGTACGCCACGCTGGTCGGCCTCGACGGGGCGTACCTGCGGCGGGCCGAGGGCGTGAGCCACGTCTGGGAGGTGGACATCCTCGGCAACTACGACGGGATGCGCCACGCCACGGCGACGGACTGGACCTGTCTGATCTCGATGTACAAGTACGCGCGCGCCGCGAGCGGCACGAAGCCCGCGTGGGCGTTCTCCTACGGCTGGAAGGCCGACGACGCGTCGCTGGTGATGGCCGAGCTGCTGGCGGCCGGCTGCAATCCGTACGAGGTCAAGAGCCCGTTCAAGAACGAGACCACCGACAAGGCGATGCGTACACGCATGTACGCCTTCGTCGCCGCCAACCAGCACAAGCTCTACGACGCGGTGCCGGCGGCCGAGGTGGGCGTCTACCACTCCTCGGCCTCCCGGGACTACGTCAGCCCCTCCGCCGGCACGGGCATGTACGCCAACGCGAAGGCGCCGTCGGGGGTCAAGGACTGGTGGGCGTCGGGCAGCGCGGAGGAGAGCTGCACGACCCAGGCCTGGCTGGGCGAGTTCCGCGGCACGGTCAAGGCGCTGGTGTACGCCCACATACCGTTCGCCACCGTCCCGAGCCCGCACCTGTCCGCCGCCGACCTCGCCCCGTACCGCGTGCTGATGCTGCCGAACCTCCAGGCGGTCTCCGACGCCGAGGCGGCGGTCCTGCGGGAGTACGTGTCGGGCGGCGGGACGGTCGTCGTGACGGGCCCCGCGCCGACCGGCCTCGACGAGCTGGGCACGCCCCGCGGCGAGTACGCCCTCGCCGACGTGCTCGGCTTCCGCAAGGGCGATGCGCTGCCCGCCAGCAAGCAGAATCGTTTCGGCCAAGGGACGTGCTGGTACGTCAAGGACCTGCCCGGCCACAGCTACCTCGCCCGGACGGACCAGGCGAGCGCCGACCGGCTGCTCGCGCCCGTACGGGCGGCGGCGCCGCCGGCGGTGGAGCTCACGGGCGACCGGCGCATCCACATGGAGGTCAGCAGGCTCGGTGCCGACACGATCGTCCAGCTGGTCAACTTCACCTGCTTCGGTGACACTCCGGCGGCCTTCAGCACCAAACCGGCCGCGTGTTCGGTCGCCCTGAAGCTGCCCGCGGGCAAGCAGGTGCTGGCGGCCACGGTGAGCTCGCCGGACGGGGCCTCGCCGGCTCCGCAGCCGGTCACCTGGCAGACGGCGGGCGACACCGCCACGCTGTCCCTGACGGTGTCCCAGTACTCGCTGGTCACCGTCACCACCGGCTGACCCCGGCGCCGGCCGGCCCCTTCAGGGGCCGTCGGTTCCGGGGGCGGGGATCCGCCACAGCGAGGCCGGCCGGTCCTCGTCCCCCGGGTGGGACTCGAAGGCGATCCACCGCCCGTCCGGTGACCAGCTCGGCGCGCCGTCGTAGTCGCCGTCGCGCGTGGTCACCCGGACGGGGCGGCCGCCGGCGGCCGGGATCACGAAGATCTGCGGCACCTCCAGGCCGCCGGCGGTGGAGGAGAAGACCACCGACCTGCCGTCGGGCGACCAGCTGGGGTCGGTGTGCTCCCCGGGGCCGCCGGTGAGCCGCCGCAGGCCGCTGCCGTCGGCGTTCATCACGTACAGCGCCCACTCGCGCGCGCCCCGCTCGCGGCGCTGGAAGACCAGCCGGTCGCCCTTGGGCGACCAGTTGGGCTGGCGGTTGTCCGTGCCGGTGCCGGGGCCGTCCAGGAGGCGGGTGCGGCCGGTGCCGTCGCGCCGGACCTTCCACAGGGAGCCGAGCGCGCCGCCGCCGTCCCCCGCCCCCTTCTCGCGGATCTCCTGGAAGACGATCCACGACCCGTCGGGCGAGAAGCTGGGCTCCAGGTAGCCGGAGTCGCCGCCGTGCTCGGTGACGCGGGAGGGCCGCCCGCCGGGCGGCATCACCCACACCTCGTCGCGGCCCCCGCCCGCCCGGTCCGAGGCGAAGGCCACCCCGGCCGAGGGGTGCCAGCTGGAGCCGGGCAGGTTGACCGCGGCCTTGTCGGCCTCGTCGAGCAGGGTCTTCGGGCGGCCGGAGGCCCCGCCGCCGTTCAACGGGAGCACGCGCAGGGCGGCGGCGCCCTCGTTGTAGCCGTCCTCGAAGAGCGTGAAGAGCACGGACGTGCCGTCCGGGGAAAAGGCGGGGTTCTGCGCGCTGGCCCGCCCCTCGCCCCGGTAGAGCAGCTGCGCGCCGTCGGGCCGGCTGTCCGTCCGCCCGCCGGACGGGCCGGGCGGGCGCGGGGCCTCGGAGCTGCTGCAGGCCGTCAGGGCGAGGGCGGCCAGGAACGCTGCGACGTACAGGCGACTGCGCACCCGGCCGACCCTAGTGGCTCCGCCCCGCGCGGGAAGGCGGAACGTCCCAAGCCGGCGCACATCCGTGCGGAGAGCCCGTGCGGGGCGGCGGGCGCCGGCCGCGGCCGGGCCGGAGGCGGCTAGCGGGCGGCCATCAGGGTGTTGATGAGGGCTCCGTGCCCGTACATGCTGATGATGCCGCTGCTGCCGTCGGCGAAGTAGCGCACCAGGCACCCCGCCGGCTCGCCGCGCATGAGGTACGGGCCGAGGAGCGGGGCGATGGTGACGGGGCGGGTGCCGGCCTCCGTCCCGTCGGTGACCTCCGCGGCGCAGCGGCCGGGCTCGACGTACTCCTGGGCGATGCTGTCCTCGTCCCGCAGGGCCGCCTCGACGGCGCGCCGCCACTCGGCGGGGCGGGTGGAGGGGCCGAGGAGCACGCCGTCGCCGCACATGCCGACGGCCTTCTTCAGGACGAACTGCCGCTGCCGGCGCAGCAGCAGCTCGCCGAGGCCGGTGCCGCGGCCGCGCCAGGTGACGCGGCGGTCGCGGACGACCCTGGTCCAGGGCAGGTAGCGGCGCACGAGCGCGCGTTCGGCGGAGGTCATCCAGGGCAGGCCCTCCGAGACCCAGCCGAGGACCTTCTTGTTGGAGACGAGGAAGGCGGTCTGCGGGGCGAGGAAGGTGCATCCTGCGTCGAGGGCCCGGCGGACGGGGGCGAGGTCGATGCCGTGGGCGCGCCATTCGCTGATCGTGAAGTGGCGCAGCCCGAGGGGGTAGCGGAAGCGGCCGCCGGGGCCGTGGCCGCGGTCGAGCTCCTCCGGTTCGAAGAACTCGGCGGCGAAGCCGTGCCGGCGCAGGTGGCGGACCTCGGCGTCGAAGTAGCGGCTGGTCCGTACGCCGGGCAGGTCGCGGAGGGTGCCGAGCAGGGCGACGCCGGGGGCCACGCGCAGTTCGTCGCGGACGGCGGCGAAGAGGCGGCGGCGGGCGGCGAACAGCGAGGGCGCGTCGAAGGGCAGCCGGTCCCCGTCCGCGTGCACCTGCCGCCAGGCGCGGGTCAGCATGTGCGTGTGGACGGCGCCGCCTACCGCGCCGCCGACGTTGAACTCCAGGAACTGCGGGCCGTGCTCCCCGATGACGGCGTCCGGGCGGGCCATGCAGGCGCAGTAGCGCTCTTCGGTCCGGTCGTCGGTGAACAGCGGGTGCAGGGACTCGTCGGCTCCCAGCGCGGCCATCCGGTGCCGGGCCGTGGGGCCGCTCGCGAGCAGGGCCTTGCGGAGCAGGGCGAGGAGCCGGGCGGCCGCGCCGTAGAGCTCGGCGGCGCTGTGCGGGGGCACGAGCAGGGGCCGGGCGGAGACGAGGCCGCCGTGGAAGCCGATGTCGTCCATCTCCCGGAGGAGGACGTCGCGGACTCCGGCGGCGCCGAGCCGGGGCGGCCGGGAGAGGGCGTGGGAGCCGAACCAGGGGTGGTGCTGCGGCCGGGCGTGCGTCGTCATGGCCTGCCTCCGCGGGGTGGGCCGTCCGCCCGGGGCAGGCCCCGGGCGAAGGTGTCGAGCGGGACGTGGCGGGCGCGGCGTATGCCCGGGCACCGCCAGGCCAGGTCGGTGCGGGGCGGCCGGTCCTCGTCGTGGAAGTAGAGGGCTTCGAGGCCGCCGTCGCCGAGCGCGATCAGGGGGTTGGCCGTGAGGAAGTCCCGTACGGCCGGGGTGTCCCGCAGGACGCGCAGGACGAGGCGCTTGCCGCCGAAGTGGTCGTCCGGCAGCCGGCACTCGGGGTGGAAGCGCTGTTTGAACTGGAAGATGCCTTTGCTCAGGAACGGTTCGCAGCCGGAGAGGCCGACGGACGCGCAGCCGTTCTCGCAGGCCCACTCCAGGGCGAAGTGCGTGAGGGCCCGTACCGCGCCGCCGGTGTAGTACTGCACGGCCCCGTCGAGGACGCCGAGGAGCCGCATCGTCAGGACGCGGCCGTCGCGCGGCAGGGCGCACAGCACCCCGGCGACGCGGACCCCGTCCTGGACGAGGAAGAAGAGGATCCCCCGCCGGAAGAGGCACTCGTAGGCGAGGCCGGGCGGGAGGCTGCGGGCGGCGGCGCCGTGCCGGCGGCGCATGGTGGGCAGGTGCATCTGCTCGTAGAAGTGGTCGAAGGCGTGCGGGCCGGTGCCGGTCTGCCAGGTCCACCGCGCCGCGGTCCGGCGGGCCTTGAAGGCGCGGCGCTCGCGCTCGGAGATGCGGGCGCGCAGCGCCTCGGGGCCGTCCCCGACCGGGACGGCGAGCTGGATGCGGAAGGGCAGGACGACGGTGGCGGGGCCGGGCGGGCCGGCCTGCCGGGCGGGGACACCGGACAGCTCGATGTCCGGCGGCTCCCCCGGTGCTCCGGCCGGTGCCGTCGTGGCCGCCACGCCTTGGCGGGCGAGGAAGGGCAGGACGTGGCGGGCGCCGTCGTGCAGCCCGGTGTAGCGCAGCCGCAGCGGGCTGCCGGGCGGTGACCAGGCGGTGAGGGGGCGCGCGGTGTGCACGGCGGCGTCCCACCGCAGGCGCAGGGGCGCCAGGCGGGGGTCGGTGTCCCACGCGTACCGCGTCCGCAGGGCCGCGCGGCGGGGTGCCGCCGCCCTGGCCGGGGCGCGGCGGTCGCCGGGGAAGGCACGGGCTGTCAATGCGGCACCTCTCCTCGGTCGGTGCGGTGGCGGTAGACGGACACGCAGCCCGGGCTGCCGGGGCGCATGGGCGTGCCCGCCCAGTCGGCCGTGCGCGAGGCCAGGACCAGGCCCGCGGCGGCCGCCATGAGGTCGAGCTCCGCGGGCCAGACGTAGCGGATGACCGAGGGGTACGAGGTGACGCCGTCGTCGGTGACGGCCACGGTGCGCCGCTTCATGACCTGGGTGACGGGGTCGCAGTCGACGAGGGTGAAGCGCACCTCGTCGTCCGTGGCGTGGAAGTGCCGTACGGAGAGGCCGGGCGCGACGTGCGAAGGCATCTGGTGGTCGACGACGAGGCGGCCGCCGGGGGCCAGGTGCCGGGCGGCGACGGCGAGGCTCGCGGCCTGCCGGGCCTGGCCGGGGATGCAGAAGAGGCTGTTGAAGACGGAGTAGACGAGGGCGAAGCGGCGGCCCAGGTCGCAGCCGCCGGGGTCGGCCATGTCGGCGAGGACGGTGCGGACCAGGTGCCCGCCGGGCTTGGCCCGCAGCCGCTCCAGCATGTCCGGGGAGATGTCGACGCCGTGGACGCGCACGCCGCGCCGGGCGAGGGGGATGGCGATGCGGCCGGTGCCGACGCCCAGTTCGAGGGCCTCGCCGCGGCCCGCGTACCGGGCCAGGGCCGCGACGGCTTCCGCTCCGTGGGCGAACTCCGGGGGGTACCAGTCGTCGTAGACGGCACCGAAGGTGCTCCCGTAGGCGTCCGGGGCCTGCCCGGAGCCGGGCCGCGTGCTCTCCCCGCCGCCCGTCACAGCCGCTCGATCTCCGGGATCGCACCGGCCACGACGTCCTCGAACGCGGCGGCGTCCCCGCCGAAGACGCCGGAGGGCCGGGGCCGGTGGAGGATCAGGTCGGTGAAGCCCAGGGCCGCGCAGGCGCCGGCGAAGGCGAGCAGGCGCCCGGGCGAGGCCGCGAGGCCGGGCACCAGCCGGGTGGCCAGCACCATGCGGTCGATGCCGTCCGGCGCCCGGCCCGCCTCCTCGCACGCCTCCTCGAAGGCGTGGGCCTGGCGCTTGAGCAGGGCGAGCGCGCCGGCTTCGGTGTGCGCGCCGGGCGGGGCGGCGGCCGCGCCGTGCGTCACCCACGCCTGCCCGAGGCGCGCCGCCAGGCGCATGCCGCGCGGGCCGGTGGCCGCGACGGCCAGCGGGAGGCGCGGGCGCTGTACGCAGCCGGGGATCATCCGGGCGCCGCGGGCGGTGTACGCGGGGCCGTCGTGGTCGGTGACCTCCTGCCGGAGCAGGCGGTCGACGAGGGCGGCGAACTCCGCGAAGCGCCGGTGGTGCGCGGCCGGGGAGAGCGGCGGACCGCCCAGGGTGTGCTCGTCGTAGCCCCGCGCGCCGGCTCCCAGGCCCGCGGTGACCCTGCCGTCCGCGATGTGGTCGAGCGTCATCAGCTCCTTGGCCAGCACCACCGGGTGCCGGAGGACGGGGGTGGCCACGAGGGGGCCCAGCCGGATGCGGCGGGTGACGGCGGCGGCCGCGGCGAGGAGGGGGAGCGCGCCGAACCACGGTGCGTCGCGCAGGGAGCGCCAGGCGAGGTGGTCGTAGGTCCAGGCGTGGTGGAAGCCGAGCTCCTCGGCGCGCTGCCAGTGCCGGCGGGCCTGCGGCCAGGGGTGCTCGGGGAGGAGGACGAGGCCCGTACGCATCAGGCCGCCTCCCGGCGTACGGCCGCGCGGAGGGCCCCGGCGACGTCGCCGGCACCGGCCACGGGCTGCTGCGCGGCGGGCGGCAGGGGGTTGTAGTCGTCGCACGTGTAGGAGCCGGAGGCGTGCACGACGACCTCGTCGGCCTTCACCAGGCCCCGTTCCGCGGCGAGGAGCGTGCCGGTGACCACCATGACCAGCGACCACTCGCGCAGCCGCCCGGGGTCGGCCGGCAGGTCGATCCCCGCGGGCGCCACCACGGCGCGCACCTCGTCGTACCGGGCGAGGCACTCGTGCCGGGAGACCACCAGGCCGTCGCCCCCGTGGGACCGGATCAGCTCGCTCATCGCGGGCGCCGTGGCGGGTGAGCTCGTGTAGAAGGTGGGGTCGAGCACCTCCGCCGGGTCGTGGGTGACGGCCGGGAAGCGCGGGTCGGCGTCCTGGGTGAACAGGCCGGTGGACGCGTCGCGCCGGTAGCCGGGGACGGTGGCGTGGTGCAGGTCGAGGACCATGTCGGGGGTGGCGAGGTGCTGGATAAGCAGATAGCCGCAGGGCCTGCCGGCGCGCTCCCCGAGGAGGGTGGTGCCGAGGTGGTGGCCGAGCAGCCCGAAGGCGCTGGAGACGGCGTGGGCGTGCCACCGCGTGCTGCCCGCGGCCCGGGGCAGGTGCGCGTCCTCGAAGCAGGCGCGCACGGTGTCGGCGGCCCGGTAGTTGTCGAGGCCGAGGGTGTGCCAGACGCGGACCCCGGTCAGGCGCTCGGCCTCCGCCGCGTACCGCGCCGCTCCCTCTCTCGCCAGGGCCTTCACGGCAGCGCCGGAACCGGCGTGCACCAGGACCGGGTTGCGGCGCCGCAGCCCGGGATCGCCGGCCAGCGCGGTCCGCCACACCTTGGCGGCCGAGTCCTCGGGGACCACGCACGTGACGGCCAGTTGATCAGCGGTGACGAGGCCGTGGGCGAGGGCGCGTTCGACGGCGTCGCGCAGGGCGGTGGCCTTGTTCGCGGAGGAGGGGGTGAGGAGCATCAGGGGCTCGCCGGTCTCGTGCACGTGGTGGACGGCGCGCGCGACGATGACGAGCGAGGCCATGGTCTTGGTGGTCCGGGTGCCCGGGTTGCGCATGAGGTCGAGGAGGAGGAGCCGGGTGCCGTGGTGCGCGCCGAGGTCCGTCGCCGCGAGGCCGGATACGGACAGGAAGGCGCGGAGCCGGTCGGTGAGGGGAGGCAGCCGGGGACCCGGAGAGAAGCCTTCCGGTGGGTGGCGACGGCCGGCTGCCAGGTGGTCGAGCGCTTCCTGGACGCGCTCGTAGTAGGCGGCGATCGCATGGTCCTGCACCACTGTGCCGCGCGCTCCCATCGGCCCCCCTTCCGTGGGCCGGTCGTGCGGCACCGGCCTTCCGGATCGTCGTTCCGCATGCGCGATTCCCCATCGTAGAGGCCGGATGCCGCTTCCGGCAGGTACGGACGCGTCAGTCGCGAATGGCCGGAAAGCGCCGCTCTGCCCCGTATTCGGCGGCTCTGTTCCTCGGTGTACCGGACACTGAAAGGGTGAGCCCTCCCGCCGAACGGCCGTCAACGCCCTTGCCGTCGCCTCCTGTTCCGCCTGCAACTGCGGCCGCCCCTCCCCCGCTGCGCGACCGCAACTTCGTCCTGCTCTCGTGGGCCCGGGCGGTCTCCGTCCTGGGCAACGGGTTCGCGCGCGTGGCCCTGGCCTTCGCCGTCCTCGACCTGCCGGGGTCCGCACCGGGGCAGTTGTCCCTGGTGCTGGCCTGCCAGGTGGTCCCGCAGGTGCTGTTCGTGCTCGTGGGCGGGGTGATAGCGGACCGAATACCGCGGATACGGCTGATGGTCGCGGCGGAGCTGGCCGGCGCCGCGGCCTACGGGGCCCTCGCCGCCATGAGCCTGACCGGGCACGCGCCGATCGCCGCGGTGGCCCTGCTCGCCACGGCGGCCGGAACCGCCACCGCCCTGTTCGCGCCGGCGATGACGGCCGTGGTCCCGGAGATCGTCGCCCGCGAGCGGCTCACCGAGGCGAACGCCGCGCTGCGGATGGGCATGAACGTCGCCATGGTGCTCGGGCTCTCGCTGTCCGGCGTGGTCGTCGCCGGGCTCGGCGCGGGCTGGGCGCTGGCCCTCGACGCCCTCACCTTCCTGGCGAGCGCCGCTCTGATCGCCGGCATCCGGCCGGTGCGGGCGCACCCGCGCGGCGGCGGTCCGGGGCTGCGCGATCTGCGCGAGGGCTGGCGGGAGTTCGCCTCCCGCCAGTGGCTGTGGGCGGTAGTGCTGCAGTACGCCTTCGTGGTCGCGGCCCAGAGCGCGGCGGTGGGCGTCCTCGGGCCGCTGGCGAGCGAGGAGGACTCCGGCGGGGTGCGGGAGTGGTCCTGCGTCGTCGCCGCGCAGGCGGTGGGGACGGTCGCGGGCGCGGGGCTGGCGGCGCGGCTCCGGCCGCGGCGGCCCGTCCTCGTCGCCGTGCTGGCGACCTTCCCCGCGGCCCTGCCGATGGTGCTGCTGGGGATACACGCGCCGGTGTGGCCGACCGTGGCGGCGGCGTTCGCCGCGGGCGTCGCGGGGGACGTCTTCGGGGTGCTGTGGGCGACGGCCCTGCAGCGCGACGTGCCGGCCGAAGCGCTCTCGCGCGTCAGCGCCTACGACTGGTTCGGCTCCCTGGCCTGCGCCCCGCTCGGCACGCTGGCGGCGGGCCCGCTCGCCGCGGCGGCCGGCCCCCGCGCGGGGCTGCTGTGCTGCGCGGCCGTGGTGACCACGGCGACGGCGGCCGCGCTGCTGTCGCCCCAGGTGCGCCGCGGTGGCCCTGCGGGCGGATCGGGATACCTCGGGCGGGAGTAGGTGCGGCACCGCCGGAAGGTGGCTCACGGCGGCGGAAGCGCACGCGTGGAGCCGGGAACGGACGCGGCTCCCTCCGGCCCCGCCGCCTGGAGGGCCCGCGCGCCCGCCCGCCGCCGTCAGGTGCCGTCAGGAGGCCAGGTCCGCCGGGTCCGTGTTCGCGCCGCACAGGACGACTGCGACCGTTTCGTCCTCCGCAGGCACGTACGGGCCTCCCGGCGCGAGTGCGGCGAGGGCCGTCGCGCCGGCAGGCTCGACCACGATGCGGCGCTCGTCCCACAGGGCCTGCCGCGCGGCGGTGATCGCCTCGTCCTGTACGAGGAGGGAGGTGACATCCGCGTGGCGGGCCGCGGCCAGGGCCGTCCCGGAGACGCGCCGGGCGCCGAGGGCGTCCGCCGCGACCGAGTCGACGGTGACGTCGACGACCCGCCCGGCTTCCAGGGCGCCGTGGAGGGCCCGGCTGCCGGCGGGCTCGACGGCGACCGTGCGGATGCCGTGCTGCCGGGCGGCGGTGGCGACGCCCGCGAAGAGCCCGCCGCCGCCGACCGCGACGACGACGGTGTCCAGGCCGGGGACGGCGGCGCGGAGCTCGCCGAGGAGGGTGCCCGCGCCCGCGGCGATCAGCGGGTGGTCGTAGGCGTGGCTCGCGAGGGCGCCGGTGGCGCGCGTGAACTCCTCGCAGGCGGCGAGCGCCTCGGCGTACTCCGTGCCGGTGAGGCGGACGTCGGCGCCGTAGCCGCGCAGCCGGTCGGCCTTCACCCGCGGGGCGTTCCGGGGCAGGAAGACGGTCGCGGGCAGGCCCTGCTGCCGGGCGGCCCAGGCGCAGGCCAGCCCGGCGTTGCCGCCGGAGGCGATGGCGACGCCGGCCTCCGGCAGGGTGCCGGCCTCGCGGTGGGCGGCGAGGAAGTTCCAGGCGCCGCGCGCCTTGAAGGACCCGGTGTGCTGGAGGAACTCCAGGGCGAGCAGCACGCGGCCGGGGCGGCCGGGGAC
>NZ_JBPQTW010000005.1:0-110599 GCF_051386535.1 Streptomyces sp. URMC 127 | reverse complement strand
CCCCCCCCCCCCCCCCCCCCCCCCCCCCCCCCCCCCCCCCCCCCCCCCCCCCCCGGCCTCCGCCACCGTGGGAGCTGACCCCCTCAGCCCGGAGGCCGTACCCGGGTCGGGTAGTGGTCCGCTACCACGCGCGCCATCGCCCCGATCGGGTCCGCCACCACCTGCTTCGCCGAGAAGTAGACGTTGCCTTGCACCTCCGGGCGGGCCCGCCCGAGGGCCACGTGCCGCGAGAGCTCCGCCGGGTCCTGCCAGGGCGCGGGCTGCGCGGGGTCGCCCGCCCGGTAGAGCGCCTCGCCGACGTACAGCCGTACGCCCGTGCCCCGCACGGTCTCCGCCCACCACGGCACGAGCTTCGCGTAGTCCGCCGCGGGGAAGCCGATGTGCCAGTACACCTGCGGCACGATGTAGTCGATCCACCGCTCGCGCACCCACTTGCGCGTGTCCGCGCCCAGGTCGTCGTAGGTCTGGACGCCCGCCCGGGTGTCGGAGCCGCGCCGGTCGGTGGAGCGGTTGCGCCAGACCGCGAACGGGCTGATCCCGAACCGCACGTGCCGCTTGCGCCGCTTGATGCGCTCCCCCATCTCCCGCACCAGCCGGTCGATGTTGTCGCGCCGCCAGGCGGCCCGGTCGGGGAAGCGGGAGCCGTAGCGGGCATAGGCGGCGGCGTCGTCGAAGCGCTGCCCGGCCACCGGGTACGGGTAGAAGTAGTCGTCGAAGTGCACGCCGTCCAGGTCGTAGCGGGAGACGGCGTCGAGCATGGCGTCCTGGACGAAGCGGCGCACCTCGGGCAGGCCGGGGTTGTACAGGAGCTTCCCGCCGTAGGGGACGACCCACTCGGGGTGGATACGGGCGGGGTGCGTGGGGACGAGCCGGCCGGGGTCGGTGTGGTTGGCGATGCGGTAGGGGTTGAACCAGCCGTGCAGTTCGAGTCTTCGCCGGTGGGCCTCGCGGACGGCGAAGGAGAGCGGGTCCCAGCCGGGGTAGCGCCCTTGAGTGCCCGTCAGGTACTCCGACCAGGGCTCGAACGGGGAGGGCCAGAAGGCGTCCGCGGTGGGGCGGATCTGCAGCATGACGGCGTTGAGCCGGCGGTCGACGGCCGTGTCGAAGAGGGCGGTCAGCTCGTCCTGCTGCCGGCCGGGCGTGAGGCCCGGCTTCGACGGCCAGTCGATGTTGACGACGGTCGCGGTCCACATCCCCCGGAACTCGCGCTTGCGGCGGCGGTCCGCCCCGCCGCCCGCGGGCGCGGGGGCCGGCTCCGGCCCGCTCGGCTGCGCCGCTCCCGCCGTGCCGGGTGCCGGCATCGCGGAGGACATCATCCCCGCGGCGGCCACCGTGAACCCTCTTCGGGTCATACGCCCCATATGCGGGACCTCTCTTCGCCGTCTCGTCGGATCGGTCACACCGTTCGGAGCCAGCATGCCCGCCCCGGCACGGACGGGACCGCACGGCGCGGAGTAACGTCTGGAACGAGGCGGAGAGCGCGGCGGGGAACGCGGCGCCCCGCCGGACGACCAAGATCAGCGAAAGGCACGATGTGACGGACACTGTGGCAGACGTAGCGCGTGTCGGGGTGGTGGGCTGCGGCCAGATGGGCGCGGGGATCGCGGAGGTGTGTGCCCGTGCCGGCCTGGACGTCATGGTCGCCGAGACCACCGGGGAGGCCCTGGAGATCGGCCGCACCCGCCTGACCAACTCCCTCGGCAAGGCCGCCGAGCGCGGCAAGATCACCGAGGAGGAGCGCGACGCGACGCTCGGCCGGCTGAGCTTCACCACCGACCTCGGCGAGTTCGCCGACCGTGACCTGGTCATCGAGGCCGTCGTCGAGAACGAGCAGGTCAAGACCGAGATCTTCCAGGTGCTCGACCAGGTGGTCACCCGCCCCGACGCGATCCTGGCCTCCAACACCTCCTCGATCCCGCTGGTGAAGCTGGCCGTGGCCACCTCGCGGCCGGACCGCGTCATCGGCATCCACTTCTTCAACCCGGCCCCGGTGCAGAAGCTCGTCGAGCTCATCCCGGCGCTCACCACCAGCGAGGAAACGATCAAGCGCGCCGACGCGCTGGTCGCCAATGTGCTGGGCAAGCACGCGATCCGGGCCCAGGACCGCTCGGGCTTCGTGGTGAACGCCCTGCTCATCCCGTACCTGCTCTCCGCGATCCGGATGTTCGAGTCGGGCATCGCCAGCCGCGAGGACATCGACAACGGCATGGAGCTCGGCTGCGCCCACCCGATGGGCCCGCTCAAGCTCTCCGACCTCATCGGCCTGGACACCGTGGCCTCGGTCGCCGACAGCATGTACCAGGAGTACAAGGAGCCGCTCTACGCCGCTCCCCCGCTGCTGCAGCGCATGGTCGACGCGGGCCGCCTCGGCCGCAAGACCGGCTCGGGCTTCTACCAGTACTGAGGCACGCGTACCAGTACCGAGGCACGCACCGGCCGCCCGGCGGTCACGCATCGTCACCGCCGCACACCCGTGTTCGCACGGGGTGTGCGGCGGTGACCCGTACCTGTACCCCACACACGCTCCCGCTCCGTCCCGCCACGCGATTGACTCGGCTCGTCGGACACACAGGAGTCATTCCGGAAGGGGTACGGACCGTGACCATCCATCCCGAGCAGGCCACCAGATCGGCTGAGCTCGCGGAGCTCCGTCGTAGCCTCGATGTCGGCGTCGTCCGCATCGACGGCCACCTCGCCCTCCTCACCCAGCGCAGCGACCAGTCGGAACGCGACCTCTCCGACATGGCGGAGCGGGTGCGGGCACTGGAGCACGGCAGGTGGCCCCTGCCCTCGCTGGCCGCGCTCACCGGGGTCGCCGCGCTGGCGCTCGCCGTCTGGCAGGCGACGGGCCGGTGAGCGCCGGCCCGTCCGGCGGACCACGACGTACTCCGGATCCGCCGGCCGAGCGCTAGCCGAGCCTGATGTGGTGGAGCAGGAGCAGCGCCGCCGCCATGTTGGCGGCCGGCACCTCACCGCGGCCGATCATGTCGGGCACCAGCTTCAGCGGCACCCACTCGCGCCGGTCGGACTCGAAGGCGTCCTCCGGGTCGCCGATGTACTCGGCCTCGTCGGACCAGTAGATGTGGTGCCGGGCGTCGGTGAGGCCGTTGGACGGCTCGACGGACATCAGGTGCCGCAGCGGGCCCGGCCGCCACCCGGTCTCCTCCTCCATCTCGCGGGCCGCCGCCTCGGCGAGGTCCTCGCCGTCCTCGACCACGCCGGCGGCCAGCTCCCAGCCCCAGTTGTCGGTGATGAAGCGATGCCGCCACAGCAGCAGGACCTCGTTGGCCTCGTTGACCACCGTGGCCACGGCGACGGGCCGCAGCCTGATGAGGAAGTGGTCGAGGTGGCGGCCGTCGGGGAGTTGAACGTCTGCGAGATTGACCCGGAACCAGCGGTTCGCATAAACCGTCCGCTCCCTGAGATTCTTCCAACGCACGTGTTGCCACCTTCCGCCGAGGTGGCCACCTCCCCGGGCGCTGTCCTCACAGGGGCACGCGCAACGCCCCGTCGATCATCTCGGCGGCCTCCGCAGTGGCCGCACACCCACTTTCGATCAGGTGCTCGCGCACCGCCCGGAGCCGGTCCCGTAAGCGCTGCGATTCCATGCCTCTCGCCTGCTCGGTCATCTCCCGCGCGGTGGCCACCGCCTTGTCCGCGTCTCCTTGACGCAGCTCGATGTGCGTGAGCATGGCGAGCCGGTGGACACGTCCCCGGTCGTGGGCGGGGGTGTCGACGGCCCGGTCCGCGTGCTCACGGGCGGGTCCGAGGTCGCCGAGGCTGAGGAGCGCCTCCGCCACCTGCACGTTCACCAGGCCGGGCTGCACATAGCCGGTCTCGGCGGGCTCCTGGCCGCGGCGGATGCGCTCGGCGGCGGTCTCGGCGCGGCGGATGCAGGCGAGCGCTCCGGCCCCGTCGCCGAGCCGGGCGTAGGCCTTGGCCTGCATCGCGTAGAGGTCGGCCGCGAGGGCCGGGGTCAGCTCCGCGCCCGCGGCCCGCAGCGCGGACTCGGCGAAGGCCACGGCCTGCCGGTACTCGCGCATGAAGAGGGACTGGTTGACGAGCAGGGCGATGACGTAGCCGCCGAGGCCGCGGTCGCCGCTGGCCTTGGCCAGCCGCAGCGCCTGGTGGAAGTAGCGCTGGGCCAGGCCGTGCGCGTCGGAGTCGTACGCGCAGATGCCGGCGACGGCGACCAGCCCGCCGGTGGCCCGGTGCAGCTGACGGCCCGTCTCGTCGGGGTAGCTGCCGCGCAGCAGGGGGGCCGCCTCGGCGTTGAGGAAGCCGACGACCCTGGCGCGCGTCGCGATCCCGCCGGCCTTGCGGTACATCTGCTCGTAGTGGGTGCGGGCCGCGCGCAGCATCTCGATGTCGTCCATGGAGACCCGGGTGAGGCCGCGCCGGGAGACGTCGGCGTCCTCGGGCGGGTTCTCCCACTCCCAGACCGGGATGACGGCGGGGGTCCCGGTGACGGCGGGGGCGGTGACGACGTGCTCGCGCTGCTGCTCGTCGGAGCGCCACAGGGCGGTGGCCCGTTCGACGAAGCCGGAGAGCGGGGTGTTGGGCAGGCGAGGGCTGCCCGGGGTGCCCAGGCCGATGTCGTCTAGGGTCAGCGGGCGGTGCAGCCGCTCGCCGAGCACCTCGCAGATCAGATCCGGCACCTGGCCGCGCGGCCGCTGGCCCTTCAGCCAGCGGGCCACGGCGG
Organism: Streptomyces sp. URMC 127; assembly: GCF_051386535.1. Taxonomy (NCBI): domain Bacteria; kingdom Bacillati; phylum Actinomycetota; class Actinomycetes; order Kitasatosporales; family Streptomycetaceae; genus Streptomyces; species Streptomyces sp. URMC 127. The sequence goes on along the minus strand of NZ_JBPQTW010000005.1, from coordinate 105,897 downwards.
TGTGCTCGTACCGCAGGGCAAGCCCCCGGGCCCGGCCCGCCGCATTGATGTGGGCGGCCAGGCCGGCGTGGGATATGCCCGCTTCGTCGAGGATGGCGTCTAGGAGAGTGTTGGGCTCCATCCTGCCCTCCGCATGCGCTCGGTGGGGCCAGCGTAGTGGAGATCCCTTCGCACGGGGTGTGAACCGGCCGTGGCGCAGCGTCAGTCCGGCGGGGTCAGCGGGCCGGCGGGCTCAGCGGGGCGGACGGCCCGAGCGGGCCAGGCAGGGGCGCGGCCCGTGCCCCGCGGCACGGCGGCGGTCGTTGCTCAGCACCAGCAGGGCGATGTCGTCGGAGAGCCGGCCGCCGGTGTGCCGCAGCAGGGCGGCCTGGACGCGGTCGACGACGCGGGAGGGGGCGATGGGCGCCCCGCCGGCGACCTCGCCGAGGACCCTGGCCAGCGGGAAGAAGGCGCCGGCCGCATCGCGTGCGTCCTCGGCGCCGTCGGTGTGGAGGACCAGGGCGTCCCCGGGCAGCAGCCGGGTGAGGCGGGCGACGGGCAGCTCGGGCGGCAGCGGGAAGAGGCCGAGGGGCGGCAGCGGATCGCCCCGGCCCACGGCGGCGGCCCGCGCGCCGACGGCGTCGCCGTCGCCGGCGGGGCAGGCGAGGCGGTAGGGCCAGGGGTGGCCGCAGTTGAGCGCGGTGACCACGCCGTCGGGGCAGATCTCCAGGAGCAGCAGGGTCACGAACTCCTCGCCCAGGCCGCGCTCCGGATCGGCCCCCGGTCCGGCCCGCCCCTCGGCGCGGGCCCGCTCGCACAGATGCCGCTGGAGGGCGCGGTCGAGGCGGCGGAGCACATCCGCGAGGAGGGGCTCGTCGTGGGCGGCCTCGCGGAAGCTGCCGAGGACGGCGGCGACGGTGCCGATGGCGGTGAGGCCGTGGCCGCGGACGTCCCCTATGACGATGCGGACGCCGTGCGGGGTGGCCAGGGCCTCGTACAGATCGCCGCCGACGAGGGCGCCCTCGCTGACCGAAAGGTGGCCGCCCGCCAGGGTGAGGCCGTCGAGCCGGGGCGGCAGGGGGCGGAGCACCACGCTCTGGGCGGTGGCGGCGACTTCGCGGGCGCGCGCCAGCTCGCGCAGGAGCCGGCGGCGGCGCACGGTCACCGCGCAGGCCGCGGCGGCGACGGCGACGATCGCGCAGCAGGTGCCGATGCGGATGCGGGCGTCGGCGGGCCCGGTCAGGGGCATCAGGGCGAGCACCGCGCAGATCGCCGCGGCGGCCACGCACTGGCGGCGGCCGGTGCCCGCGCAGGCGATGGCGGGCGCGGCGGCGAGCAGTTGCACGGCCTGGCCGTGGGGGCTCACGAGCTCCCACACGACCACTCCCAGTACCCATAGCCCGGGGAGAGCGAAGACCACCCCCCGCCGCCAGCGCACCGCTCTTGTCCGGATCATGCCGTTGGCCCCCCTAGCAGCAATGACGCCCTCGATTCTCGCGAGCGTTCAGCGCTGAGTAACGACCTGGAGCTTCGTTTCCACCCTATTGAGTGATATTCGGACACTCCTGAGCGAGGGAACGCACGAGGGGCGCACCCGGTTCACCCGGGTGCGCCCCTCGTTCTGACCGCTTTGTTCTGCGGTTTACGCCACGGCCCTCAGTCTCGGCCGACTGTTTTCGGCCGCCGCACCGGGGCGCGGCGGCCGTCACACGGCGTCACGGCATCAGGCGCCGCGCAGCACCGCGCCCGTGCGCTCGACGGCCACCGCGACGGCGGCGTCGCGCGCGGCGGACGCCTCCTCCGCGGTCAGCGTGCGGTCGGCGGCGCGGAAGCGCAGCGCGTAGGCGAGCGACTTCTTGCCCGCGCCGAGCTGCTCGCCCGTGAAGACGTCGAACAGGCGCAGCGACTCCAGCAGCTCGCCGGCGCCGGAGCGCAGCGCGGCCTCCACGTCGGCGGCGGGGACCGAGGAGTCCACGACGAGCGCGACGTCCTGCGTGGCCACCGGGAAGGTGGACACGTGCGGGCCCTCGACGGGACCGGTGCCGGCCCGCTCCAGGACATCGAGGTCGATCTCCATGGCGCAGGTGCGCTCCGGCAGGCCGAACGCCTTGATGACGCGCGGGTGCAGCTCGCCGGCGGAGCCGGCGAACACCTCGGCGCCGTCGGCCACGGCATACAGCGCGGCGCAGCGGCCCGGGTGGAACGGCGCGCTCTGGTCCTGGCGGATGATCAGCTCGGCGCCCGCCTCGCGGGCGACCGTGCGGGCGGCCTCGACGGCGTCGGCCCAGCCGGCCGGGCGGCCCTTGCCCCAGTAGCCGGGGAGCTCGCGGGCCCCGGCGAGGACGACGGCGGCGCGGCGCGGCTGCCGGGGCAGCGCGGCGTTCAGGCCGGCGATCTCCTCGTCGGTGGGACGGCGGTCGACGGGCAGCCGGACCGGGGCGGTCTCCTCGCCCGTGGGCAGGAAGACGAGGCCGGTCTCGAAGAGGGCCAGGTCGTGCTCGCCGCGGCTGTCGTTGCGGCGCAGGGCCGTGAACAGGCCCGGCAGCAGCGTGGTGCGCAGCGCCGGCTCGGCCTCGGAGAGCGGGTTGATCAGGCGCACCGTGGTGCGGCGCGGGTCACCGGCCTCCAGGCCGAGGTGGTCGAGCGCCCAGTCCCCGACGAAGGGGTAGTTGAGCGCCTCGGTGTAGCCCGCGCCGGCCAGCGCCCGGCCGACGCGGCGGTGCAGCCGCTGGCGGTGGGTCAGGCCGCGGCCGGCGGGGGGCGCCGGCAGGGTGGCGGGCAGGTTCTCGTAGCCCTCGAGCCGGATGACCTCTTCGGCGAGGTCGTTCGGGTCGGTGAGGTCGGGGCGCCAGCTCGGCACGGTGACGATCAGCTCGTCCTGGCCGTAGACGTCGCAGCCGACCTGCTGGAGGCGGCGCACGACGGTCTCCCGGCCGTAGTCGACACCGGCGACGCGGTCCGGGTGGTCGGCGCGGATCGCGATGGTGCGCGGCCCGCTGGGGGCCTCGAACTCGGTGACGCCGGCCTCGGCGGTGCCGCCCGCGAGCAGCACCAGCAGGTCGACGGTGCGCTGGGCGGCCGCGGAGGCCGCCTGCGGGTCGACGCCGCGCTCGAAGCGCTTGGCCGCCTCGGAGGGCAGCTTGTGGCGGCGGACGGCGCGGGCGATGGCCGTCGGGTCGAAGTGGGCCGCCTCGATGACGACCTCGGTGGTGCCCTGGCCGGCCGCGTGGTCGGCGATCTCGGTGTCGGCGCCGCCCATGACGCCCGCGAGCCCGATCGGGCCGCGGTTGTCGGTGATGACCAGGTCCTCGGCGTCCAGGACGCGCTTGGTGCCGTCGAGGGTGGTCAGCTTCTCGCCGCGCTCGGCGCGGCGGACGCCGATCGGGCCGTCGAGGCGCGAGCGGTCGTAGGCGTGCAGCGGCTGACCGAGCTCCAGCATCACGTAGTTGGTGATGTCGACGGTCAGCGAGACCGGGCGCATGCCGGCCTTCTGCAGGCGGCGCTGCAGCCAGATCGGGGAGCGGGCCTCGGGGTCGATGCCGGTGACCGTGCGGGCCGTGAAGCGGTCGCAGCCGGCCGGGTCGGCGACCTTGACGGGGTAGCCGAAGCTGTTGGGCGCGGGCACGTCCAGCAGGGCCGGGTCGCGCAGCGGCAGGCCGTAGGCGGTGGCGGCCTCGCGGGCGATGCCGCGCATCGACAGGCAGTAGCCGCGGTCGGGGGTGACGGCGATGTCCAGGACCTCGTCGACGAGCTGGAGCAGCTCGATGGCGTCGGTGCCGGGCTCGCACTCCTGCGGGAGCACGATGATGCCGTGCGTGCCGTCGTCGCCCATGCCCAGCTCCTCGCCGGAGCAGATCATGCCGTGCGAGACCTTGCCGTAGGTCTTGCGGGCGGCGATGGCGAAGTCGCCGGGCAGGACGGCGCCGGGCAGCACGACGACGACCTTGTCGCCGACGGAGAAGTTGCGGGCGCCGCAGACGATCTCCTGCGGCTCGCCCGTGCCGTTGGCGGTGCCGACGTCGACGGTGCAGAAGCGGATCGGCTTGCGGAAGCCCTCCAGCTCCTCGATGGTCAGGACCTGGCCGACGACCAGGGGGCCCTTCAGGTCGGCGCCGAGGCTCTCGACGCGCTCGACCTCGAGGCCCGCGGCGATCAGCTTGGCCTGCACGTCGCGACCGGTCTCACCGGTCGGCAGGTCGACGTATTCCCGCAGCCAGGAAAGCGGGGCGCGCATCAGATCTCCATCCCGAACGGCCGGGTGAAGCGCACGTCACCTTCGACCATGTCTCGCATGTCCTCGACGTTGTGGCGGAACATCAGCATTCGCTCGATGCCGAACCCGAAGGCGAAGCCGCTGTACTTCTCCGGGTCGATGCCCGCGGCGGTCAGCACGCGGGGGTTGACCATGCCGCAGCCGCCCAGCTCGATCCAGCCCTCGCTGGAGCAGGTGCGGCAGGGGCGGTCGGGGTTGCCGGCCGACTCGCCGCGGCAGGCGAAGCACACCATGTCCATCTCGGCGGACGGCTCGGTGAACGGGAAGTACGACGGGCGCAGACGGGTGCGCATGCCCTCGCCGAAGAGCACCCGCACCATGTGGTCCAGGGTGCCCTTGAGGTCCGCCATGGTCAGGCCCTCGTCGATGGCGAGGAGTTCGACCTGGTGGAAGACGGGGGTGTGGGTGGCGTCCAGCTCGTCGGTGCGGTAGACGCGGCCCGGGCAGATGACGTAGACCGGGGGCTCGCGGTCGAGCAGCGAGCGGACCTGCACCGGGGAGGTGTGGGTGCGCAGCACGACGCCGGAGTCGGCGTCCTTCCCCTTGCCCGGGGCCTGGACGAAGAAGGTGTCCTGCATGGACCGGGCCGGGTGGTCCGGACCGAGGTTGAGGGCGTCGAAGTTGAACCACTCCGCCTCGACCTCGGGGCCCTCGGCGACCTCGTAGCCCATGGCCACGAAGACGTCCTCGATGCGCTCGCTGAGCGTGGTCAGCGGGTGGCGGGCGCCGGCCGGGGTGCGGTCGTACGGCAGCGTGACGTCCACCGCCTCCTCGACCAGCACCCGGGCGTCGCGCTCGGCCTCCAGCTCGCTCTGGCGGGCGGCGAGGGCCTTGTTCACGGCACCGCGGGCCATGCCCATGCGCTTGCCGGCCTCGGCCTTGGCGTGCGGCGGCAGGGCGCCGATCTCGCGGTTGGCGAGGGCGAGGGGCGAGCGGTCACCGGCGTGCGCGGTCTTGACCTCGCGCAGGGCGTCGAGGTCGGCGGCGGCGGCGACGGCGGCGAGCGCCTCGTCCCGCATGCGCTCGATCTCTTCCGGTTTCAGTGCCTCGACCTCGACAGGGTCGTACGACTTATTGGGTGCGGACATCTCTTCCCGTGCTTCCGGTTTCGGATGGCTTCGCTTCGCTGCGCGGCTTTGCCCGACAGATGGGTGCCAAGGTCGTGCCAAAGGTGCCAAAGGTCGAGTCTAAGGGGCGCATGGGGGTCGGTGGGCCCGCGGGCCGCCCGGTCAGGCCTGGGAGAGGAAGGCCGGGGCGCCCACGGGCAAGGTAAATCGGAACCGGGCGCCGCCGCAGGCGGCCCGCTCGACGGTGATCGTCCCGCCGTGGGCCTCGACGATGCCCTTGACGATGTACAGGCCCAGGCCGGTGCCGCCGCGCTTGCTGCCCCGCCAGAAGCGGGTGAAGACGCGGCTCATCGACTCCTCGGGGATGCCGGGCCCCTCATCGCTCACCGTGACCGCCGTACCTTCCGTGCCCTCCGGCCGTGCCGTCAGCAGCGCCGGCGCCACCTCTATCGTGACGCGTCCCTCGCCGTGGCGCACCGCGTTTTCCAGGAGGTTGCCGAGAACCTGGTCGACCTTGTCGGGGTCGGCCCACAGCTCGGGGAGCGGGCCGGTGACCTTGACCTCGAAGCGGTCGGGGCGGTGGCCCGCCGTGGTGTACGCCTGGACGTGCCGGCGGACGGCCGCGACGACGTCGACCGGCTGGCGGCGCAGCTCCAGGCGGCCGGAGTCGATCCGGGAGATGTCGAGCAGCTCGGCGATCAGCCGGGTGACGCGGTCGGCGTCGGCGTCGACGGTCTCCAGCATCAGCCGCTTCTGGTCGTCGGTGAACCGCTCCCACTTGGCGAGGAGCGTGGCCGTGAAGCCCTTGACGGAGGTGAGCGGCGAGCGCAGCTCGTGGGCGACGGTGGCGATGAGCTCGGCGTGGCTGCGCTCGGTGCGGCGGCGGGCGTCGGTGCCGCGCAGCTGCACGACGAGGCGGCGCACGGGGCCCGCCGGCCGCTCGCGCACGAAGCGCGCGGAGACGAGGACCTCCCGGCCGCCGGGCAGGAGCAGATTGCGTTCGGGCTGGCCGACCCGGGTGGCCGGGCCGCCGTAGGGGTCGGTGAGCGGCCACCAGCGGCGGCCGTCCAGGTCCTCCAGGGGGAGGGCGCTCTCCAGGGGGCGGCCGAGCGCCTCCTCGGAGGGGACCGCGGTGATCCGGGCCGCGGCGGCGTTGAAGCAGGTGACGCGGCCGTTCTCGTCGGCGACGACGAGGCCGTCGGGGAGCTCGTCGGGGTGCACGCCGAGGCCGGCGGGCTCCTGGGCGGCGCCTTCGCGGGGGCCGTCCTGCCCGGGGGGCCCGTGCGGCGCAGCGCCCGCCGCCGGGGCGGCGCCGGCCGCGCCCCCGGAAGTCCTGACGTTCGTCATCCGCACCCCCTCCCGATCCCCCGGGGGGCAACCCTACTAGCTGAAGGTCACGGAGCGGCACCCTCCGGGTGCGCGCTGCGCACGGGCGGAGGCGTAGAGGCACACGGCGGCGGCCGTCGCGAGGTTCAGACTCTCGGCCTTGCCGTGGATGGGGACGCGCACCACGGCGTCGGCGAGGGCGCGGGTCTCCTCCGGCAGGCCCCAGGCCTCGTTGCCGAAGACCCAGGCCGTGGGCCCGCCCATGGTGCCCCGGTCCAGCTCGGCGTCCAGGTCGCGGTCGCCCGCGCCGTCGGCGGCGAGGATGCGCGCGCCGACGCCCTGCAGGCCGCTGACGACCTGGTCGACGGGGACGCCCACGGCGACCGGCAGGTGGAAGAGGGAGCCGACGGAGGCCCGTACGGCCTTGGGGTTGTAGAGGTCCACGGAGGCGTCGGTGAGCACGACGGCATCGGCGCCGGCGGCGTCGGCGCAGCGCAGGACGGTGCCGGCGTTGCCGGGGTCGCGCACGTGGGCGAGGACGGCGACCAGGCGGGGGCGGCCGGCCAGGATCTCCTCGAAGGGCGTGTCCAGGAAGCGGCAGAGGCCGACGATGCCCTGCGGGGTGACGGTGTCGGACATCTCGGCGATGACCTCGTCCGTCGCGGTCAGGACGGGCACCCCGGCGGCCAGGGCGGCGGCGACGATGTCCGCGTGGCGCCCGGCGGCGTCCGGTGTCACGTAGACCTCGACGAGGTGGTCCACGGCCTCGCGGACGGACTGGGGTCCCTCGGCGATGAAGCGGCGTTCCTTGGCGCGGAAGCTGCGCTTGGCAAGTCGGCGGGCCGCGATGACACGGGGCGATCGCAGGGAGGTCAGCTCGGGGGCCGCCATGGGCTCACTTTCGGTTGCTGGTGTGCGCCGGTGTGCGCGGCGCTGTGCGGTGCCGCCGGCCCGGCCGTCCGGCGCGGGCCGGGGCCGGACGCGAGCGGACCCGCAGGCCGTGGGGCCTGCGGGTCCGCGTCGAGTCAGCCTCGGGGTGCCGGTCAGGCAGCGGCCTTCGGGGCGTTGACGTCGGCCGGCAGGGCCTTCTGGGCGACCTCGACGAGCGCGGCGAACGCGTTCATGTCGTTGACGGCCAGGTCGGCGAGGATCTTGCGGTCCACCTCGATGTTGGCGGCCTTCAGACCCTGGATCAGGCGGTTGTAGGTCATGCCGTTCTGGCGGGCAGCGGCGTTGATGCGCTGGATCCACAGCTGACGGAAGTCGCCCTTGCGCTTCTTGCGGTCGTTGTAGTTGTAGACCAGCGAGTGGGTGACCTGCTCCTTGGCCTTGCGGTACAGGCGCGACCGCTGGCCGCGGTAACCGCTGGCCGCCTCGAGGATCGCCCGGCGCTTCTTGTGCGCGTTGACTGCGCGCTTGACGCGTGCCACTTGTTAACTCCTTGTAGCGGGGTCGTGGTGGATTCTCACACGACCCGAAATCGATTGGGTCCCGGTGTGGACGTGCGGCCGGAGCCGGAACGTCACTTGCCGAGAAGCTTCTTGATCTTCGCGGCGTCGGCCGGGGCCATCTCGGCGTTGCCGGTGAGGCGACGCGTCAGGCGGGACGACTTGTGCTCGAGCAGGTGGCGCTTGCCGGCGCGCTCGCGCAGGACCTTGCCGGAGCCGGTGACCTTGAAGCGCTTCTTGGCACCGCTGTGCGTCTTGTTCTTCGGCATAGCGCCGTTCTCTCCTCGTCGTGGCACTCCCCGGCCGGATCAGGGCGTACGGGAGTGTCATCTGTTTCGGTTGGTGTCCGGGGCGGATGCCCCGGGGGTCATCCGGGGCGCGGGGCGCCCCCGGATCACGCCTCTGCGGGCTCCTCGGCGGCGTCCGCGGACGAGGCGCCGGAGCGCTCCGCCTTGCGGGCGGCCTGCGCCTCGCGGGCTTCGGCCATCGCCTCGGTCTTCTTCTTGTGCGGACCGAGGACCATGATCATGTTGCGGCCGTCCTGCTTCGGGTTCGACTCGACGAAACCGAGGTCCTGGACGTCTTCCGCGAGGCGCTGCAGCAGTCGGTAGCCGAGCTCCGGCCGGGACTGCTCGCGACCACGGAACATGATCGTGATCTTGACCTTGTCGCCCTGCTTGAGGAACCGGACGACGTGACCCTTCTTGGTGTCATAGTCGTGCGGGTCGATCTTCGGCCGGAGCTTCATCTCCTTGATGACCGTGTGCGCCTGGTTCTTGCGCGCCTCACGGGCCTTCATGGCCGACTCGTACTTGAACTTCCCGTAGTCCATGAGCTTGCAGACCGGCGGACGGGCGTTCGCCGCCACCTCGACGAGGTCGAGGTCGTACTCCTGCGCAAGCTCCAGTGCCTTGGCAAGCGGCACGATGCCGACCTGCTCGCCACTGGGACCGACAAGTCGCACCTCGGGGACTCGAATCCGGTCGTTGATGCGGGGCTCGGCGCTGATGGATCCTCCTCGGTAGCACCACGCGACGGCCTGGCGGGCGGCCGCGTAACGTCTTTTCGTAAGACCAACCGCGCCGGCACACAAAAAATGCCCCGACGGGACACAGGCGGGGCTCCATGGGACCGGAACACCGCCACGGCGTGCCGCGGGGCGCATCGGGCAGCTCCATCGTCCGTACGGAACGATGGGCGCCGCCTGACCGGAGACCTGCCGACCCGTGGTCGGGCGAGGTGGGAGAACGGAGCTCCACTTGTGGGCCGGGCACATGAGTGTCCAGCCGGTCGTGTGCACAACTCTAGCAGTGACGCCAGGGGGTGCGCCAACCCGCGGCGAACCGATTCGTCACCGGCACGTATCGTGTCCGCCATGAGCGACGACGCGACCCCCGCCGGCGAGAAGCCGGACTTCGACACCATGACCCGTGACATCGCGGACGTTCCCGCGGTCGAGGTGATCACCACGGTCGCGGTGCACCTGATGAGCTCGGCCGCGGTCAACCTCGGCCTGGCCGAGGAGGGCGAACAGCACAAGGACCTGGACGAGGCCCGCAAGCTGATCACCGCCCTCGCCGGGCTCGTGACCGCCAGTGCGACCGAGATCAGCAACTTCCACGCCGGACCGCTGCGCGACGGGCTGAAGTCCCTGCAGCTGGCCTTCCGCGAGGCGTCGGTCGTGCCGGACGAGCCGGGTCAGGGGCCCGGTGAGAAGTTCACGGGCCCCGTCTTCGGCTGAGCACTTCCCCTTCTTACGGGTTCTTACGAGTTCGGTTCTTACGAGTCCCTGCGGGGCTTGTGGCGCCCCGGTCAGGCCAGGCCCGTCGGGCCCTGCTGATCGGGGCGCTCCCCGCCCTCGTCCCCGGCGTCGCGGTCCGTCCGCGGCTCGGGGCGCTCCTCCGTCGGGTGCGCGGCCGTCGTGGGCCCCTTCGGGAAGTGCGGCACCGCCAGATCGTCCGCGAGGTTGGCCGGGCTGAACGGCGGATGCGTGACCCGGTGCGCACAGGCCGCCAGGGCTCCGCCGATCAACGGCGCGACGATGAACAGCCACAGCTGCGACAGCGCGCCCCCGCCCGCGAACAGCGCCGGGCCCAGGCTCCGCGCCGGGTTGACCGAGGTGCCCGTCAGCGGGATGCCCACCAGGTGGATCACCGCCAGGGCCAGGCCGATCGGCAGGCCGTCGAAGCCCACCAGCGCGATCTTGTGCGTCACCGCGAGCACGACGAAGACCAGCAGGAAGGTCAGGACGACCTCCGCGAGGAACGCGCCGCCGGTGTTCAGGTGCACCGCCGAGCGCTTGCCCCAGCCGTTGCTGCCGAACGCGCCGTCCGTCCTGAGCCCCGGCACCTGCTTGGCCAGCAGGAACAGCAGCGCCGCGCCCACGATGCCGCCGAGCAGCTGCGCCACCCAGTACTCGATCGCCGTGCGCAGCGCGATCCTGCCCTCCATCAGCATGCCGAGCGTCACCGCCGGATTGACGTGGCAGCCCGACACCGGACCCAGCGCGTAGCAGAGGGCCAGCAGGACGAAGCCGAAGGCCAGGGCGATGCCGAGGACTCCGATGTAGTCGGCCGCGAGGACCGCGGAGCCGACGGCGAAGAAGACCAGCAGCAGAGTGCCGAGGAACTCGGCGGCGACGGTTCTCGTCTCCACGGAGTCGAGACTTGCGGCCCCCAGCTTCACGTCCATGGCGTCCTCCAGGGATCTCGTGGACCTCTTCGCATTGTCGGTCGATCCACGGCTGGGCGCCTGTCGGCCTGCGGCCGGCTCAGGGGGTGAAGATCAGCGGCTGAAGAGGGGCTCCCCCGGGACGGCGGCGCCGGGCGGCAGCAGGGCCAGGTCGAGGCCGCGTACGAGGCGGGCCCGCAGGATGTCGTCCGAGGCCAGGGCCTGCGCGATGCGGCGCACGGCGGCGGAGGTCTCCGCGCCGCCGGCTCCCGCCTCCGGGGCCAGGGCCAGGGCCAGCGTGCCGTCCGCCTCCCGCGAGGGGGCCAGATGGGCGCGGTGCACCGCCGGCTCGGCGGTGAGCACGGCGCGGAGGGCCTGCGCCACGGCCGGATCGGTGAGCGGGTCGGTGCTCTCGCGGCCCTCCGCGAGGGCCAGCAGGGCGGGGCCCGTCAGCTGGTACGGCACGGGGCCGGCCATGTCCAGGACGATCGTGTCGGCCTTCTCGTGCGCGGCCGCCTGCAGCGCCTGGTGCAGCGGTACGGCCACGGGGCGGGCGTCGGCGCGCCAGCGCGCCAGCGACTCGGTCGAGGTGAACGCCGGGAGCGCCTTGCGGCCGTCCGGGGCCTGGAGGGTGGGCACGGCCATGTCGCTGGTCTTCTCGCGCTTCAGCCCGTCCGGGCCGGTCTCGGCCTCGCCGAGCACGGCCACGACGGGCACGAGCAGGCGGGCGCCGCGGAGCGCGGCCAGCACGCGGGCCTCGGCGGCCCCGTCCCCCCGCTCCGCGGCCCACGCCGCGAGGGCGGCGGTCAGCTCCGCATCGGCGGAACCGTCGTCGTCGGAGAACCCGGGGTCAGGAATATTCTTCAGCGCCACGCGGAGAGTCTATGGGGCCGCCCCCACGACGCCCGGGGCGCCCCTGGCCTTCCCAGGGCCCGGCCCTCTCCCATCCGCCGCGGCGGAAAAGCAGGGGCCCCGCCCCCTACGTCCGGCGGCGGCTTCGCCAGAGGGTGGCGGCTGTGGCCAGGAGGAGCGTGCCGAGCGCGCCCGCGGCCGGGGCCGTGTAGTCCGGCGCGGACGGGGGCTCGGGGGGACGGCCGGCGGGGCCGGACGCGCCGAAGTACGGGCTGCCGTACTCACGCGTGGCCCGCGGGGCGAGCGCCTCCGGCGTCAGGTCCGCGCCGCGGGCGATCGCCGCGGCGGGATCCACCACCCCCGCCCCGAGGGCGTCGCTGCGCCCGCCGGGCGGCGCGTCCCGGGCGGTGTCGACCAGCAGCTTGCGGATCTGGGCGGGGCTGAGCCGCGGGTGCGCGGAGCGGACGAGCGCGACCGCGCCGGAGACGAAGGCGGCCGCCGCGCTCGTGCCCCAGCCCTCGTAGTACTGCCGGTCGGGGTCGGCGATGACGACGTCGACGCCGGGCGCGCTGACGGCCGCGTACCACCGGCGGGTGGAGAACGCGGCCCGGCTGCCGTAGCGGTCGACGGCGGTCACGGCGATGACGCCGGGGTAGGCGGCGGGGTAGGAGACGTGGTCGCCCTGTTCGCCGCCGTTGCCGGCGGAGGCGACGACGACGGCGCCCTTGCCGAGGGCGTACTGGACGGCGGCGTCCTCCTGGGGCTCGGGGTGGGCGGTGTCGCTGTCGTCGCCGAGGGAGAGGTTGATGACGTCGGCGCCGTGGTCGGCGGCCCAGCGGATGCCTTCGGCGAGGGCGTTCCCGCGCCCGCTGCGGGCCCGGGCGCGGGAGGGGTCGCCGTCCTCGAGGATCACCCGCACGGGGAGGATCTTCGCTTCGGGGGCGACGCCCAGCACGCCGTCCGTGCCGTCCGGCCCGTGCCCCCGCCCGGCGATGATGCCGGCCATGGCGGTGCCGTGCCGGGCCCAGGCGCGGTCGCCGGGCCCGGCCCCGAAGCCGATCAGGTCCTTGCCGGGGAGCACCTGCCCGGCGAGGTCGGGATGGCCGTCGTCGACGCCGGTGTCGAGGACGGCGACGGTGATGCCGGCGCCCTTGGTGGTCTGCCAGGCCTCCTCCGCGTGGAGGGCGTCGAGCGCCCACTCCTGGACGCGTATGGAGTCGGCGTGCGCGCTCCCGGCGGCGGGGAGCACGGCGAGCGCGGCGGCGAGGACGGCCGTGAGCAGGCGCCTGCGGCGCGGGGGCGCGGCGGCGGTCACGGGGAGCCCTCCGCGGTGCCGGCCCGGCGGACGGCCTGCCGGAAGCCGCCCTCGATGCGGCCGGCGAGGGCGGCGGGCTGCGGGGGCGTTCCCGTGCGGCCGTCGGCGAAGCCGGTGACGGCGTAGACGACGGCGGGGGCGTCGGTGAGGACGCTGACGGCCCAGCTGGCGCGCTGGGCGTCGCCGAAGTGCTCGGCGACGGTGCCGCGCGGCGCGTACGGGCGGGGCATCAGATCGGTGCGCTCGTCGAGCCGTTCGTCGGCGAAGCGCCGGCGCAGGTCGCGCATGCCCTGGCTGCCGGTGGCGGTGACGAGGAGCCCGACGGTGGTGACGGTGGTGGACGTGGCGTCGGTGTAGGTGGCGCGGAGCAGCCGCGTGCAGCCGGCGGGGGCGAGGGCCTTCTCCAGGAGCGGGTCGAAGGCTTCGTCGCAGCCGCTGTCGGGGGCGACGCCGATGCGGGTCCAGACGCGCCGGGCACCGCCGGGCCCGGCCGCGTCGGCGCGCAGGACGGGCGGGAAGAGGTCGTCGACGGGGACGGTGCGCCAGAGCGTGCCGCCGCGGGCGAAGGCGCGTTCGGCCGCGGTGCCGCCGTCGGTGCGGTCCGCGAGCCAGCTTCCGGCGAGGGCGCCGCCGACGAGCCCGAGGCCGAGGACGAGGCAGACGGCGGCGGACAGGGTGCGGGCGCCGGAGCGGCGGGGGACGGCGCCCGGAGGCGGCAGCGCCGGGGGCGGCGGCGGGAAGCAGGCGGCGGCCGGCAGGGGGCGGACGGGCAGTGCGGGAGCGCGGTCCGCCTCGGTGCTCACCCTGCGCTCCCCCTCGTGAGCTGGCTCCCCCGTACCGGCACCCGGTCCTCGTACGGGACGGGCCGGTCCGTGTCCGGACGTCAGGCCGCGGCACGTTGCGGCCCGCGGTGTGTGCGCCACTTTACGGGGCGGGCGGCAGACGCGGCCATCTCGCCCCTGCAGGGCCCCTGTCCACCACCGGGCCGCTCTGGCAAGCTGCGCCCCATGCGTCTTCCCGCCGCACGTCCTGCCATGCATCCCGCCGTGCACGCGAGCGCCGAGCGGAGCCGTCTGGACCGGGCGACCGCGTCCTTGGACGCGCCGCTGGCCGTGGTCGACCTGCAGGCCTTCGACGCCAACGCCGCCGACCTGGTGCGCCGGGCCCAGGGCAAGCCGGTGCGGGTGGCGAGCAAGTCGGTGCGCTGCCGGGCGCTGTTGGAGCGGGTGCTCGCCCGGGACGGCTTCGCGGGCGTGATGAGCTTCTCGCTGGCCGAGTCCCTGTGGCTGGCGCGCTCGGGCGTGCAGGACGTGCTGCTGGCGTATCCGACGGCCGACCGGGCGGGCCTGGCGGAGCTGACGGCGGATCCGAAGCTGGCCCGGGCCGTCACGGTGACGGTGGACGACCCCGCGCAGCTGGCGCTGATCGACGCGGCCCGGACGGGGCGTGAGGAGGTGCGGGTGTGCCTGGAGTTGGACACGTCGCTGCGGCTGCTGGGCGGCAGGGTGCGGATCGGGGCGCTGCGCTCGCCGCTGCGCGACCCGGGGCGGCTGGCGGACCTGGCGCGGTCGGTCGCGCGCAGGCCGGGTTTCCGGCTGGTGGGCCTGCTGGCCTACGAGGCCCATGTGGCGGGTGTGGGTGACGCGGTGGAGGGCCGGCCGCTGTACTCGCGGTCGGTCCGGCTGATGCAGGCCGCGGCGCGCCGGGAGCTGGCGGTGCGCCGGGCGGAGGCCGTACGGGCTGTGCGAGCGGTGGCGGAGCTCGAATTCGTGAACGGCGGCGGCACGGGGAGCGTGCAGCACACGGCCGCGGAGGAGGCGGTGACGGAGGTCGCCGCGGGGTCGGGGCTGTTCGTGCCCCGGCTGTTCGACCACTACCGGTCGTTCCGCGGCCGCCCGGCGGCGCTGTTCGCGCTGCCGGTGGTGCGGCGGCCGGGGGTGGGCGTGGTGACCGTCCTGGGCGGCGGGTACCCCGCGTCGGGCGCGGCCGGAGCCGACCGGCTTCCGCAGCCGTACCTCCCGGCGGGCCTGCGGCTGGACGCGCGGGAGGGGACGGGCGAGGTGCAGACGCCGCTGCTCGGCGCCCCCGCGGACGACCTCCTCGTCGGGGACAAGGTGTGGTTCCGGCACGCGAAGGCGGGCGAGCTGTGCGAGCG
Source organism: Streptomyces sp. URMC 127 (assembly GCF_051386535.1). Classification (NCBI taxonomy): domain Bacteria; kingdom Bacillati; phylum Actinomycetota; class Actinomycetes; order Kitasatosporales; family Streptomycetaceae; genus Streptomyces; species Streptomyces sp. URMC 127. The sequence continues at coordinate 90,812 of NZ_JBPQTW010000005.1, read as the reverse complement.
GTTCTCCGCCCTGCGGCTGGTCGACGGCGACCGCATCGTGGATACGGCCGCCACCTACCGGGGTGAGGGTCAAACGTTTCTGTGACGCGTCAGCGCGTCAGCGCGTCAGGAGAGAACGCCGCGTCAGAACGCCTTGTCCACCTGGTCCGGGATGACCGAGCCGTCCGCGCGGCGGACCGGGATCTTCGAGCCGTCCTCCGCGGTGGCGCCGGTCGTCGCGCACGGGTACGTGCCGGACTTGCGCGGCATCGGGTCGATGAACATCGGGTTGGCCACCCAGCGGCCGTCCGCGTCGTCGTAGGCGCGGCACATCAGCTCGGACTTGTTCCGGTTGATGGCCACGTGCGCGCCGGTGGCGTCGTTCACGAACGTCACGTCGGTGTCGGCGTCGCCCGCGCCGAGGGCGATGCGGTGCTTGAAGTCCTGCTGCTGCCAGGCCTTGGCGCCCTTGATCTTGAAGATCTCCTGGTTGATCATGCAGCGCTTGCCGTCCATGTACGGCAGGGCGTCGCCGCGGCCGGTCTCGACGCCGCCGCAGCCCTTGATGGCCGTGGTGAGGCGGCCGTGCTTGGTGATGCTGCGGATGCCGATGGTGTGCTCGCGGTCGAGGCCGACGCCGCCCGACCAGGCCTCGGCGATCGGCTCGGAGGAGGCGGAGACGATGTAGACGTCGAAGCCGGCCGCCTTGAGCGTGCGGATGAGGTCCTTCTGCTGGTCGTAGTAGCGGACGTAGCCGGCGAGGGTGTGCGTGCCGACCGTCTGCTTGGCGCCTACGGGCGCGGCCAGCTGCTCGGCGCGCGCCTGCTTGGCGAAGGAGGTCAGGGCGGCGGGCGTGTGACCGGCGAACAGCTGGGGGATCCAGGCGTACGCGGGCACGGTGCGGCGGTGGTTCCAGTCGCCGGCGAAGGCGTCCTCGCCCGCCATGGTCTTCGACTTCTCGCGGATCTCGAAGATCTCGTCGGCGCAGGCGGTGTTCTTCGAGGTGGGCAGCGGCCGGCCGGGGCGCACGGCGGTGCCGCAGGCCTTGGTCAGGGCCTTGTCGGCGGCCGGGGTGAGCCAGGCGCTGGTGTCCTTCCAGCTGCGCGGCTGCAGGATCTTGTCGTGCTTGAGGGCCCAGGCGAGCGTGGCGTCGGTGATGTCGTTCTTGACGACGGTGTTGTCCCAGTCGAAGGCGGCGACGGGGCGGGGGCCGCTCTTGCCGGAGCAGGTGCCGCGCTCGTCGATCATCTTCTGGAGCCGGGCGCGGTTGTCACCGGCCCAGGGGAGCTTCTTGTCGAGCTGGGGGCAGGCGCGGCGGGGCACGTCGTGGGCGGGGGCCGCGGTCGCGGGGACCGCGCCGGCGAGGGCCGCGGCGGCAGCGAGGCCGGCGACGATGGCGGACTTGGTGCGCATGTGCTCTCTTTGCGGTGGTGCGTGCGGTGGCAGGTGGTCCCCGGCGCCGGCCCGGCACCGGGGGATCCACGGCCGGCCCGGCCGCGGTGTCTGCTCCCGCGGCCGGACCGGCCGTTTGATCATGGACCCTACAGCGGGGTCACGTACGCGCCCGCGATGCCGCCGTCGACGAGGAACTCGGCGGCGTTGACGAAGGACGAGTCGTCGCTGGCGAGGAAGGCGACCGCGGCGGCGATCTCCTCGGGCTCGGCGAACCGGCCGGCGGGCACGTGCACCAGGCGGCGGGCGGCCCGCTCGGGGTCCTTGGCGAAGAGCTCCTTGAGCAGCGGCGTGTTCACCGGCCCCGGGCACAGCGCGTTGACACGGATGCCCTCGCGGGCGAACTGCACGCCGAGCTCGCGGGACATCGCCAGCACCCCGCCCTTGGAGGCGGTGTAGCTGATCTGCGAGGTCGCGGCGCCCATGACGGCGACGAAGGAGGCGGTGTTGATGATGGAGCCCTTGCCCTGGCGCTGCATGTAGGGCAGGGCGGCCTTGCAGCAGAGGTAGACGGAGGTCAGGTTGACCTCCTGGACGCGCTTCCAGGCCTCCAGGCCGGTGGTCAGGATCGAGTCGTCGTCCGGGGGCGAGATCCCGGCGTTGTTGAAGGCCACGTCCACCGAGCCGTAGGTGTCATAGGCGGTCTTGAAGAGCGCCTCGACCTCCTCGGGGCTGGTGACGTCGACCTTGACGAAGAGCCCGCCGGTCTCGTCGGCAGCGGCCTTTCCCGCCTGCTCGTCGATGTCGGCGCAGACGACGCGGGCGCCCTCGGAGGCGAGCCGGCGGGCGGTGGCCAGGCCGATGCCGCTGCCGGCTCCGGTCACGACGGCGGTCCGGCCGGTGAGGCGGCGGCAGACGGGGGTTTCTTCGGTCAAGGCAGTGGCCTTTCTGTGAGTGCGGTGCGTACGAGGGCGGGGCGGCCCGAGGCCGGGCGGGGCCGACGGCTAGCCCTCGGCGGGCCCGGGGTCGACGGCGACGAAGACGTTCTTGGTCTCCGTGAACGCGGCCAGCGCGTCCGGCCCCAGCTCGCGGCCGAGCCCGGACCCCTTGAAGCCGCCGAACGGGGTCGCGTAGCGGACGCTGCTGTGGGAGTTGACGGAGAGGTTGCCGGCGGCGACGGCCCGGGAGACGCGCAGGGCCCGGGAGACGTCGCGGGTCCAGATCGAGCCGGAGAGGCCGTAGTCGGTGGCGTTGGCGATCCGCACCGCTTCGGCCTCGTCCTCGAAGGGGATGACGACGGCGACCGGGCCGAAGATCTCCTCGACGGCGGCGCGGTCCTCCGGGCGGCCCTCCAGGACGGTCGCCGGATACCAGAAGCCCTTGCCCGCGGGGGCCTCGCCGCGGATGGCGGCGGGGGCGGATTCAGGGACGTAGGACCGTACGCGCTCGCGCTGCGCGGCCGAGATCAGCGGGCCCATCTGCGTGGCCGGATCCGCCGGGTCCCCGACGGCGAAGGACCGCACGGCCGGCTCCAGGAGCTCCATGAAGCGGTCGTACACCGGGCGCTGGACGAGGATGCGGCTGCGGGCGCAGCAGTCCTGGCCGGTGTTGTCGAGGAAGGAGCCGGGGGCGGTCGCGGCGGCCAGCTCGACGTCGGCGTCGGCGAAGACGATGTTGGGGCTCTTGCCGCCGAGTTCGAGGGTCACGCGCTTCACGCCGGCCGCGCACTTGGCCATGATCTGCTTGCCGACGGCGGTGGAGCCGGTGAAGACGACCTTGGCGACGCCGGGGTGCTCCACGAGCGCGTTGCCGGCGACGGGACCGGCCCCGGGCAGGACCTGGAAGAGGCCCTCGGGCAGCCCCGCCTCCAGGGCGAGCTCGGCCAGCCGCAGGGCGGTCAGCGGGGTGGTCTCGGCCGGCTTGAGGAGGACGGCGTTGCCCGCGGCGAGGGCGGGGGCGAGGCCCCAGGCCGCGATGGGCATCGGGAAGTTCCACGGGGCGATGACGGCGACGACGCCGAGGGGCTCGTGGAAGGTGACGTCCAGGCCGCCGGCGACGGGGATCTGGGCGCCGGTGAGCCGCTCCGCTCCCCCGGCCGCGTACTCCAGCAGGTCGCGGGCGTTGCCGGCCTCCCAGCGGGCGTTGCCGACCGGGTGGCCGGCCTCGCGGACCTCCAGTTGTGCGAGCTCCTCCAGGTGCGTGTCGACTGCGTCGGCGAAGCGGCGGAGGTGGCGGGCGCGGGCGGCGGGGGCGAGCCGGGACCAGCTGCGCTGGGCTTCGGCGGCGCGGCGGACGGCCGCGTCAACGTCTTGCGGCGTTGCCGCGGGGACGGTGGCGACGAGTTCCTCGGTCGCCGGGTTGAGTACGTGTAGCTCGTGCAAGTCCTCTCCTGTGGCTCGCTGCGCCGCGTTTCGTGTCCGGCTGCACGCCGGTGGTCGCGTTGTGCCCACCCGTTCCGCCCTGCGGAACGACTGCCCACAACGTGGTCGCTACATCCGCTCGAAGGAGCGGAACCGTTCCCAGTCCGTGACGGCCGTGTCGTAGGCCTCCTGCTCGACGCGCGCCATGTGCAGGTAGTGCTCGACGACTTCGTCGCCGAAGGCCTCGCGCGCTATCGGGCTCGCCTCCCACAGCGCGGCGGCCTCGCGCAGCGTGGCGGGGACGTGCGCGGCGTCGCCCGCGTAGGCGTTGCCGGTGCAGGCCTCGGGCAGCTCCAGCTCGTGCTCGACGCCGTACAGGCCGGCGGCGACCATGCCCGCGACGGCGAGGTAGGGGTTGACGTCCCCGCCCGGCAGGCGGTTCTCGAAGCGGTGGGAGCGGCCGTGGCCGACGACGCGCAGGGCGCAGGTGCGGTTGTCGGGGCCCCAGGCGACGGCAGTGGGGGCGAAGGAGCCGGGCCGGAACCGCTTGTAGGAGTTGATGTTGGGCGCGTAGAGGAGGGTGAAGTCGCGCAGGGCGGCGAGCTGTCCGGCGAGGAAGTGCCGCATCGTCTTCGACATGCCGTACGGGCCCTCGTCGTCGGCGAGGACGGGCTGCCCGGCCTCGTCGCGCAGCGAGAGGTGGATGTGGCAGGAGTTGCCCTCGCGCTCGTCGTACTTGGCCATGAAGGTGAGCGCCATGCCCTCCTGGGCGGCGATCTCCTTGGCGCCGGTCTTGTAGACGGCGTGCTGGTCGCAGGTGGTGAGGGCCTCGTCGTAGCGGAAGGCGATCTCGTGCTGGCCGAGGTTGCACTCGCCCTTGGCGGACTCGACGGTCATCCCGGCGGCGCCCATCTCGTTGCGGATGCGGCGCAGGAGGGGTTCGACGCGGCCGGTGCCGAGGACGGAGTAGTCGCAGTTGTACTGGTTGGCCGGGGTCATGCCGCGGTAGCCGCGGTTCCAGGCCTCCTCGTAGGTGTCCTTGAAGACGATGAACTCCAGCTCGGTGCCCGCGTACGCGCTCCAGCCGCGCTCGGCCAGCCGGTCGAGCTGGCGGCGCAGGATCTGCCGGGGCGAGGCGAGGACGGGCGAGCCGTCGTGCCAGGCGAGGTCGGCGGTGAGGAGGGCCGTGCCGGGGTTCCAGGGGGTGCGGCGCAGGGTGGAGAGGTCGCCGCGCATGGCGAAGTCCCCGTAGCCGCGCTCCCAGGACGACATGGCGTAGCCGTCGACGGTGTTGAGGTCGACGTCCACGGCGAGGAGGTAGTTGCAGCCCTCGGTGCCGTGGTCGAGGACGTCGTCGAGGAAGAACCGGGCGGCGAACCGCTTGCCCTGGAGTCGTCCCTGCATGTCGGTGAAGGCGAGGACGACGGTGTCGATCTCCCCGGTGTCGACCAGCCTGCGCAGCTCCTCGACGGCGAGCGGGGGCGTGCGGTCTGCCACGGTGATGCCTCCTGTCGGTGCGACCGGAGGTCTTAAGGTAGGGCTGCAGACCATTAAAGGGAAGGGGTCAGATGAACGATCATGCGGCGGACCGGGCGGACCGGCTCGCCCCGGTGCTGCGGCCGGTCCGCGCGGGCAACGGCTTCGAGGAGGCGCTGGAGCAGATCCTGCGGATCATGCGGCTGGGCCTGGTGGCGGAGGGGGAACGGCTGCCCGCCGAGCGGGAGTTGGCCGACCGGCTGCACGTGAGCCGGGTGACGCTGCGCGAGGTGCTGAAGGTCCTTCAGGAGCAGGGGCTGGTCGAGAGCCGGCGCGGCCGCTACGGGGGGACGTTCGTGCTGGCGCGGCCGGCGACGGCGGGCGAGGACGAGCTGCGGCGCCGGGTCGCCGGCGTCGACGTCGAGGACACGCTGCGCTTCCGCGAGGTGCTGGAGGTGGGCGCGGCCGGGCTGTCCGCGGCGCACGGGCTGCCCGAGGGCGGGGCCGGGCGGCTGCGCGCCGCGCTGGCCGCCACGCACGACGCGCCGCTGGCCGGATACCGCCGCGCGGACACGCTGTTCCACCTGACACTGGCCGAGCTGTCGGGATCCCCCTCGCTCGCCGAGCAGTACGCCGCGGTCCGGGCGACCGTCAACGACCTGCTGGACTGCATCCCGCTGCTGGTCCGGAACCTGGAGCACTCGCAGCAGCAGCACACGGCACTGGTGGAGGCGGTCCTCGACGGCGACGCGGAGGGGGCGCGCGAGGTGATGCGCGAGCACTGCTGCGGAACGGCGGCGCTGCTGCGGGGCTTCCTGTCGTGAGCCGCGAGGCGCACCTGCCGCCCCGGTAACCCCCGGGACTCCCTCTCGTAACCGGTCTTTTACGCAAGGGGCTTGCCGGAGCGGCCGCGCCGGGGCAAAGGTATGGCGCAAAACCTTTACCTCCCCGAGGCAGGAGCGGCAGCATGCCCGAACGCACGGAGACCCCCACGGCACCGCCACGCTCCCCCGGCCGGGCGGCGGGCAGCCCGGACTACCTGGAGAAGCGGACCCTGCGCCGCGGCAGCGCCGGCCCCCTGCTCCTCACCGGCCTCGGCGTCGCCTACGTCGTCTCCGGCGACTTCTCCGGCTGGAACTTCGGCCTCGCGCACGGCGGTTTCGGCGGGCTCGCCGTCGCCGCCGCCCTCATGGGCCTGATGTACACCTGCATGGTCTTCGCCCTCGCCGAGCTCGCCGCGATCCTGCCGACGGCGGGCGGGGGTTACGGCTTCGCCCGGCGCGCGCTCGGCCCGTGGGGCGGGTTCCTCACCGGCACGGCCATCCTCATCGAGTACGTCCTCGCGCCCGCGGCGATCTCCCTCTTCATCGGCGACTACGTCGAGTCGCTCGGGCTGTTCGGGCTCACCTCCTCCTGGCCTGTCCACCTCGCCTGCTTCGTGATCTTCATCGGCATCCACCTGTGGGGCGTGGGCGAGGCCCTGCGGTTCAGCTTCGTCGTCACCGGGGTCGCCGTCGCCGCGCTGCTGATCTTCGCGGCGGGGGCGCTGACCGACTTCGACGCGGCGCGACTGCACGACATCCCCGCCGACGCGGGGGCCTTCGGCTCCTCCTCCTGGCTGCCGTTCGGACTGCTCGGGATCTGGGCGTCCTTCCCCTTCGGCATGTGGTTCTTCCTCGGCGTCGAGGGCGTGCCGCTCGCCGCCGAGGAGACCAAGGACCCCGTGCGGTCCCTGCCCCGGGCCATGGCCGCCGCCATGGGCATCCTGCTGGTCCTCGCCCTCCTCACCTTCCTCGCCTCGACGGGCGCGGGCGGCGCGGACGCCCTCAAGGACGCCGGGAACCCGCTCGTGGCCGCCGTGCAGCCGGACGGGCGCCCCACCGTGCTCGGCCGCATCGTCAACTACGCGGGGCTCGCGGGCCTGGTGGCCTCCTTCTTCTCCCTCATCTACGCCGGATCGCGCCAGCTCTTCGCCCTCTCCCGGGCCGGGTACCTCCCCCGCTTCCTCTCCCTCACCAGCCGCCGCAAGGCGCCCTGGCTCGGCCTGGTCGTGCCCGGCGCGACCGGCTTCGCGCTGGCCGCCGCCAGCGGAGACGGCGCGCGGATGCTGAACGTGGCCGTGTTCGGCGCCACCATCTCGTACGCGCTGATGTCGCTCTCCCACATCGTGCTGCGCCGCCGCGAGCCGGGGCTGGCCCGGCCGTACCGCACGCCCGGCGGCGTCGCCACCTCGGCGCTGGCGTTCCTGCTGGCCTGCGCGGCGCTCGTGGCGACCTTCCTCGTGGACGTCACCGCCGCGCTCGTCGCCCTCGGCGTCTACGCCGTCGCCGCCGTGTACTTCGCCTGCTGGAGCCGGCACCGGCTCGTCGCCGGGGCGCCCGAGGAGGAGTTCGCGGCGCTCGCGGCCGCGGAGGCGGAACTGAACCGCGACGCCCGCTCGTGATCCCCGTCGTAGCGTACGGAGGTACGTACTGCGCGACGCACGTAACGCACGTAACGTACGTACGGAAAGGACCCGCTCCATGCCCCGCCAGCCGCTGATCGGCGTCACCACCTACCTCACCCGGGCCCGCTGGGGCGTCGCGTGGGACCTGCCGGCCGCGCTCCTGCCCGCCTCCTACGCCCAGCACGTGCAGCGGGCCGGCGGCCTGGCCGTGCAGCTGCCGCCGGACGACCCGGCCGCCGCCGGCGACATAGTGCGGCGCCTGGACGGCCTCGTCCTCGCCGGCGGCGAGGACCTCGACCCCGGCCTCTACGGCGAGCGTCCGCACCCGCGCGCGGGCGCGCCGGTGCCCGAGCGCGACGCGTGGGAGCTGGCGCTGCTGGACGCGGCGCTGGAGCGGGGGGTTCCGGTGCTCGGGATCTGCCGGGGGATGCAGCTCATGAACGTGCACGCGGGCGGCGCGCTGTGCCAGCACCTGCCGGACGAGGTGGGTCACGAGGACCACAACCCCGTCGTGGGGGCCTTCACCGACCACCTGGTCAAGCCCGTGCCGGACACCCGGCTGGGCCGCCTCCTGCCCGAGCCCTGCGACGTCGCCACGCACCACCACCAGTCCGTCTCCCGCTTGGGCGACGGCCTCGTCGCGACCGCGTACGCGGAGGACGGCACGATCGAGGCGCTGGAGCGGCCGGGTGACGGGGTGTTCGCGGTGGGCGTCCAGTGGCACCCGGAAGCGCGGGACGACTTGCGCCTGACGCGCGCCCTGGTAGAGGCGTCAGCGGCCGCCTGAGCGCGGGGGGCCGCCGCCCGGCCCTCCCACGTACGCACCTCGGACCCGCTCGGCACCGCCGGACACCTTGACGGTGGTTGCTCGCCGTCGCGGCGGAGGAAGATGGCCGGCCCCGGCGCCACACGGGCCACGGGCGCCCGCACCCGTGAAACCGCCGCGACGGCGCTCAGCCACCACGGCGGGCACCGGCGGTGCCGTACACACCTCAGGCCGGCTCGGCACCGCCGGACACCTTGACCGTGGTTGCTCGCCGCCGCGGCGGAGGGAAGACGGCCGGCCCCGGCGCCACACGGGCCCCCGCCCCCGGGCCACGGGGCCCGCACCCGTGAAACCGCCGCGGCGGCGCTCAGCCACCACGGCGGGCACCGGCGGCGCCGTACACACCTCAGGTGCGCTCGGCACCGCCGGACAGCTTGACGGTGGTCGCTCGCCGTCGCGGCGGAAGGAGGGGGCAGCGACGGGGCCGTTACGAAGACCGGGTCAGGGACAGCAGTTCGCGGGCCGGGCCCGTGGGGCGGTGGCCGGCGGGCCAGACGGCGCGCAGGGCGCGGTGCAGGTCCAGGTCCTCGACGGGGATCTCCGCCAGCCGCCCCGCCGCCAGCTCCTCCCCGATCGCCAGCTCGCTGAGCACGGACGGCCCCGCGCCGCCCACCACCGCGGCCTTCACCGCCGTCGTGGAGGCGAGTTCGAGCAGGGGCTCGGCGAGCCCCCCGTGCGCGGCGAGGGCCGCGTCCAGGACCTGCCGGGTGCCCGAGCCCCGCTCGCGGAGGATGAGCGGGGTCGCGGCCAGCTCCCCCGCGCCGAGGGGCGCGCGGCGCCGGGCCCACGGGTGGGCCGGGGCCGTGACGACGACCAGCCGGTCGCCGCCGACGACCGCGCCGGAGAGCCCGGCGGGCAGCGCGAGCCCCTCCACGAACCCCAGGTCGGCCTCGCCGGCCCGCAGCCGCTCGGCGACGGCGGCCGAGTTCCCGGCGAGCAGGGACACCGCGGTCCCGGGCAGCCGCGCGCGCAGGGCGACCAGCCAGCCGGGCAGCAGGTACTCCGCGATGGTCATGCTCGCCGCCACCCGCAGGCGCGAGTCCCGCCGCCCGCGCAGCGCCTCCGCGCCGGCGTCGAAGGCCTCGGCGGCCTCGACGATGCGCCGGGCCCAGTCGGTGACGAGGACGCCCGCGTCGGTGAGCGTCGAGCCGCGCGGCGAGCGCTCGACCAGGGCGACGCCCAGCATGCGCTCCATGCTGCGGATCCGCCCGCTCGCGGCGGGCTGGGTGATGCCGGTCTCGCGCGCGGCCCGCCCCAGGCTGCCCAGCCGGGCCACGGCCAGCAGCAGCTCCAGCGCGGCGAGGTCGGGTACGCGGTCCGCCAGCCGCCCATCAGTCATAACTCCAGCTTATGTCCTCATAGAGACAAGGGTGCTGGTGGGCGGTCCGGGCGCCCGCCGATCCTTGAGGCATGAGCACCTCCCGCACCGCCTCTCCCCTCCGCCATCTCGGCCCGAACTGGTACGCCGCCGTCATGGGCACCGCGATCGTCGCGAGCGCCGGCAAGGCGCTGCCCGTGCGGCCACCGGGCCTGGTCGGCGCGTGCGAGGCGGTGTGGGTGCTGTCGGCGGTGGCGCTGGCCGTGCTGCTCGGGGCGCGGGCCGTGCACTGGGCCCGCCACGCGGACCAGGCCAGGCGGCACCTGGGTGACCCGGCCGTGGCGCCGTTCTACGGCTGTGCCGCGATGGCCCTCCTGGCGGTGGGCGGCGCCACCCTTTCCGTCGGCTCCGGGCTGATCGGCACGGGCGCCGCGACGGCCACCGACGCCGTCCTGTGGCCGGCCGGCACCCTGACCGGCCTGGTGGCCGCGGCCGGCGTCCCGTACCTGATGGTGACCCGGCACCGGATAGAGCCCGGCCAGGCCTCCCCGGTCTGGCTGCTGCCCGTCGTGGCGCCCATGGTCTCCGCGGCCCTGGGCCCGGCCCTCGTGCCGCACCTCCCCGCCGGGCAGTGGCGGGCGGCCATGGTGCTGGCCTGCTACGCGCTGTTCGGGATGAGCCTGCTGGCGACCCTGCTGATCCTGCCCGCGGTCTTCGCGCGGCTGGTCCACCACGGCCCGCTGCCGCTCGCGCTGACCCCGGCCCTCTTCCTCGTGCTCGGCCCGCTGGGCCAGTCGACCACCGCGGTCGGCAACCTCGCCGACGCCGCGCAGGGCGCGCTGCCCGCCGCGTACGCGCACGCCGCGGTGCCGTTCGCCGTGCTGTACGGCGTCCCGGTGACGGGATTCGCGCTGCTGTGGCTCGCGCTGGCCGCGGCCATGGTGGTGCGGGCGTTCCGGCGGGGCATGGGCTTCGCGATGACCTGGTGGGCGTTCACCTTCCCCGTCGGCACCTGCGTCACCGGCGCCGCCGCCCTCGCCCGCCACACGGGCCTGCAGGCCCTGGCCTGGCTGTCCTGCGGTCTGTACGCACTGCTGGTGGCGGCCTGGGCGGTCGCGGCGGCCCGCACCGCGCACGGCCTGGTCAGCGGCCGGCTGCTCGCAGCGCCGCGCCCAGTACCGCAGCAGCTTCCGTCAGTGAGGGTCCGTACCACGTGAGGTGACGCCCGCTGACGAGCGCGCACGGCAGCCCGGGGAAGGACTCCGGGCCGTCGTCGCGCGTGAAGCGGTACGGCTCGTCGGGCAGCACGGCCAGCTCCGCGCCGCAGGAGTTGAGCTCGTCGAGCGGGATGCGCGGGTAGCGCTCGGGGTGGCCGGCGTGCACGTTGGCGACGCCGAGCCGGGCGAGGAGGTCGCCGGCGAAGGTGTCCCGGCCGAGGACCATCCAGGGCCGCCGCCACACCGGCACCACGGCCGGTACGGCGGGCCCCGCGGCCCGTACGTCCCGCCAGGCGTCCTCCGCGTCGGCCAGCCACGCGGGCCGGGCCAGCCCGCAGCCGCGCACCAGGACCCGTTCCAGCTCCGTGAACGCCTGGGGCAGCGTGCGGACTTCGGTGACCAGCACGTCCAGCCCGGCGGCGCGCAGCGCGCCGAGGTCGGGGGCGCGGTTCTCCTCCTCGTTGGCGAGGACGAGGTCGGGCGCGAGGGCGGCGATCCGCGCCGTGTCGGGGTTCTTCGTCCCGCCGATCCGTACGACGCCGAGCTCCGCGGGGTGGTCGCACCAGTCGGTGGCGCCGACGAGCAGGCCGGGCTCCGTCGCGGCGACGGCCTCGGTCAGGGACGGGACGAGGGAGACGACGCGGCGTACGGCGGGGCGGCCGCTCCTGTGCTGGACCACCGCCCCACCGTACGCCCGTTCGTCAGTGGCGGACAGGTGCGAGCTTGTCCACCAGGCCCGGGTGGGCGTCCAGCCAGCTGCGGGCGGACTCCTTCTCCTTGCCCTTGCCGCCGTCCTGGATCCGGGCCTCCAGGGAGGCGAGGTCCTTCTCGGACATCTTGAAGTCCTTCAGCCAGGCGGTGACTTCGGGGAAGTCCTTGCCGAAGTCCTTCTTGCCGACGGCGTGGATCTCCTCGCCCTTGCCCCAGGCGCCCTTGGGGTCCTTGAGCTTCTTCAGCCGGTGCTTGCCGTAGGCCCAGTGCGGCGACCACAGGGTGGTGACGATGGGCTCCTTCTTCTTGATGGCCCGGTCGAGGTCGGCGAGCATCGAGGAGGTGGACGAGGAGACGACCTTGTACTCGCCGTCCAGCCCGTACTCCCCCAGCACCTTGTCGTTGAGCGTGGCCATCATGCCCGCGCTGGACTCGATGCCGGTGATCTTCCCGCCGAACAGGGAGCCCTTGCCCTTGAGGTCCTCCAGCGAGTCCACGCCCTGGACGTAGTCGGGCACGGACAGCTCCAGCGACGTGGGCCCGTACCAGGCGCCCAGGTCGGTGAGCTTGTCGCCGTAGCGGTCCATGTACTGCTTGTGGGTCGTGGGCAGCCAGGAGTCGAACTGGACGTCCATCTGGCCCTGGGCCAGGGCGGTGTAGAGCGGGCCCGGGTCGAGCTGCTTGACGTCCGGCTTGTAGCCGCGGTCCTCCAGGATGTTCTGCCACAGGTACGTGGTGGCGACGGCCTCGTCCCAGGGGAAGTAGCCGAGCTTGATGCCCCGGCCCCCGCCGACGTTCGCGCCGGCCGCCACGCTCTGCCGGTCGTCGCCGCTGCGGGCGAGGTTCATGCCGCCGGCGACCAGCGCGAGGACGACGACGCCGACGGTGGCGACGGCCGTGCCGGGCCGGTAGCGCAGGACGGCGAGCCCGCGGGCGGCGGCCGCGGCCTTGGCGGCGGCGCGCCGGCCGAGCGGGGAGACCCGCTGGTTGAGGGCGCCGGTCATCCGGTCCAGGTAGATGGCGAGGACGACGACGGCCAGGCCGCTCTCGACGCCGCCGCCGATGTCGACCTTGGTGACGGCCGCGTACACGGCCTCGCCGAGGCCGCCCGCGCCCGCCATGCCCGCGATGACGACCATGGACAGGGCCAGCATGATCACCTGGTTGACGCCCGCCATGATCGTGGGCAGGGCGAGCGGCAGCTGCACCCGCGTGAGGGTGTCGCGCGGCGTGGTGCCGAAGGCCGTCGCGGCCTCGACGAGCTCGCCGTCGACCTGCCGGATGCCCAGCTCGGTCATGCGGACGCCGGGCGGCATCGAGAACACCACGGTCGCGATCAGGCCGGGGATCGGCCCGATCGAGAAGAACATGACGCCCGGGATGAGGTAGACGAACGCCGGCATCGTCTGCATGACGTCCAGCGCGGGGCGCAGCGCCCCGCTGACCTTGCTGCTGCGCGCCGCCCAGATGCCGAGCGGCACGGCGACGAGCAGGGTGATCAGGCTCGCGACGAGGACGAGCGAGAGGGTCGACATCGCGGCTTCCCACAGGCCGAAGGAGTCGACCAGGGCGAAGCCGGCGAAGGTGAGCACGGCGGGCAGGAGGCCGCGCAGCCACCAGGCGACGACGGCCAGGATGCCGGCCATGAGCAGCGGCTCGGGGCCGCCGAGGACGGCGTTCACGCCGTCGTACATGCCGGTCAGGACGGTGTTGACGGCGTCGAAGAGCCAGCTCAGGTGGGTCTGCAGCCAGCTGACGGCGCTCTCCGCCCAGCTTCCGAGGTGGATCCTAGGCACGGGCGCTCACCTCCGCCTCGCCGGCGCGGGCAGGCGTGGCGGCCTCCGCGTCCTCAGCGGGCCGCACGGGCTGTACGGCTTCGGCCTTCGCCGCGTCCGCCGCTTTCGCCTCGTCTGCCGCGTCTTCGGGGGTCCGCGGGGCGGGCACCGCCTCCGGCTCCTCGCCGAGCGCGGCGAGCAGCAGGTCGCGGGTGACGACACCGGCCGGCTCGCCCCGCTCGTCGGTGACGGTGACGGGCTCCGCGCTGCGGGCGAGCGGGGTGAACAGCTCGGCGACCGGCGTCGCGGCGGGGACGGTGGCGGCACCGTCCCCGGCCCCGGCCGCCGTGTTCATGATCGAACCGGCGGTCAGCACCCGGCTGCGGTCGACGTCCTGGATGAACGAGGCCACGTAGTCGTTGGCCGGGCGCACGAGGATGTCCTCCGCGGTGCCGTTCTGCACGATCCGGCCGTCGCGCATGACGGCGATCCGGTCGCCGAGGCGCATGGCCTCGTTGAGGTCGTGGGTGATGAAGACGATGGTCTTCTTCAGCCGCGTCTGCAGGTCCAGCAGCTGGTCCTGCATGTCGCGGCGGATCAGCGGGTCGAGGGCGCTGAAGGACTCGTCCATCAGCAGCAGGTCCGCGTCGGTGGCCAGCGCGCGGGCGAGGCCGACGCGCTGCTGCATGCCGCCCGAGAGCTCGTCGGGCCAGGAGGTCTCCCACCCCTTCAGGCCCGCGAGCTCCAGCGCCTCGGCGGCGCGCTCCTGGCGCTCCGCGCGCGGCACGCCCTGCACCTCCAGGCCGTAGGCCGCGTTCTCCAGCACGCTGCGGTGCGGGAAGAGCGCGAAGTGCTGGAAGACCATGCTGATCTTCCGGGAGCGCACCTCCCGCAGCTCGCGCGGGGCCAGTGCGGTCAGGTCCTGGCCGTCGAAGAGGACGCGTCCGGCGGTCGGCTCCAGCAGGCCGTTGAGCATGCGCAGGAGGGTGGACTTGCCGGATCCGGACAGACCCATCACCACGAAGATCTGGCCGGCCTCCACCTCGAACGAGGCGTCGATGACCGCTGCGGTGGTGCCGTCGGCACGCAGCTCGTCGCGGTCGGCGCCGCCTTCGAGCCGTTGGACGGCGGCTTCGGGTCGTCTGCCGAACACCTTGTACAGATGCTCGGCCTGGAGCCTGGACACATACACCTCTCGGGTCGAACTCGCGACGGCCCTGCCTCCCCCGGGTGGCAGGGCCGTGGAGCGGTGCGGCATCGGTCCGCGCACCCCGCTTCCCGGCACACGTGCCGAGGACCGGGTCCGCTCCGGTGCCGCGCCTGCCCCCGATCAATCCGGGCAAACGGAACAGTGATCCGGTTCACATCGGCGGGGTGGGGCTGCCGGGGGCGTGACAGTGGTCTGCGGCATGATCGGAGCGTGACCCGACGCCTGATGCTCCTCGACACCGCTTCCCTGTACTTCCGCGCCTATTTCGGCGTGCCGGACTCCGTGCGCGCCCCCGACGGCACCCCGGTGAACGCCGTGCGCGGCCTGCTCGACTTCATCGCCCGCCTCGTCCAGGACCACCACCCCGACGACCTGGTGGCCTGCATGGACTTCGACTGGCGGCCGCACTGGCGGGTCGAGCTCATCCCCTCGTACAAGGCGCACCGCGTGGTGGAGGAGACGGAGGCCGGGCCGGACGAGGAGGAGGTGCCGGACACCCTCTCCCCGCAGGTCCCGGTCATCGAGGCGGTGCTCGACGCGATCGGCATCGCCCGCGTGGGCGCCGTGGGCTACGAGGCGGACGACGTGATCGGCACCCTCGCGGGCCGCGCCGCGGGCCCGGTCGACATCGTCACCGGCGACCGCGACCTGTACCAGCTGGTGGACGACCGGCGCGGGGTGCGCGTGCTGTACCCGGTCAAGGGCGTCGGCACGCTGCAGGCGGTCGACGAGGCGCTGCTGCGCGAGAAGTACGGAGTGGACGGCGCCGGGTACGCGGACCTGGCGCTGCTGCGCGGCGACCCCAGCGACGGCCTGCCGGGCGTGCCGGGCATCGGCGAGAAGACCGCCGCGAAGCTGCTGGCCTCCTTCGGTGACCTGGCGGGCATCCTCGCGGCCGTGGACGACCCGGCGGCGAAGCTGACCCCGGCGCAGCGCAAGCGGCTGGCGGAGGCCAAGCCGTATCTGGCGGTGGCGCCGAAGGTCGTACGGGTCGCGTCCGACGTTCCGCTGCCGTCGTTCGACGCGGCGCTGCCGGCGGAGCCGCGGGACCCGGAGGTGCTGGAGGCGCTGGCGGAGCGGTGGGGGCTGGGCGGGTCGCTGCAGCGGCTGCTGGGCGCGCTCGGCGGCTGAGTCGCTGGGCCGGGTCCGCCTAACTTTGTTAAGTTAGGCGGACCTAACTTTTCAGGATCAGGGGATCAGGGGAGACAGCCATGGCAGACCGTCCCGTCCGGAAGCAGCCCAAGCTCAACCGCGCCCGCGTGCTCCGCACCGAGCGGCTGACGCCGCACATGGTGCGCGTGGTCCTCGGCGGCGAGGGGCTCGCGGACTTCGGGGCCGGTGAGCACACCGACCACTATGTGAAGCTGCTCTTCCCCGTACCCGGCGTGACCTACCCCGAGTCGTTCGACATGGAGGTCATCCGCCGCGAGCTGCCCCACGAGCACTGGCCGAAGACCCGTACGTACACGGTGCGCTCCTTCGACCGCGAGGCGCGCGAGCTCGCCATCGACTTCGTCGTCCACGGCGACGAGGGCCTCGCCGGCCCGTGGGCGGCCTCCGTGCAGCCCGGCGCCGAGGTGCTCTTCCGCGGGCCCGGCGGCGCCTACTCCCCCGACCCGGCCGCCGACTGGCACCTGCTGGCGGGCGACGAGAGCGCGCTGCCGGCGATCGCCGCGTCCCTGGAGCGGATCCCGGCGGGTGCGCGCGTCCACGCCTTCGTCGAGATCGCGGGCCCGGAGGAGGAGCAGAAGCTGGAGCTGGCCGAGGGCGTCGAGGTCACGTGGCTGCACCGCGGCGCCGCGCCCGTCGGCGAGGCCCTGGTCGCCGCCGTCCGCGCGCTCGACTTCCCCGCCGGTGACGTCCAGGCCTTCGTGCACGGCGAGGCGGGCTTCGTGAAGGAGCTGCGGCGCTACCTGCGCGTGGAGCGGGAGGTGCCGCGCGAGCGGCTGTCCGTGTCCGGCTACTGGCGGCGCGGCCACGACGAGGACGGCTGGCAGGCGTCGAAGCGGGACTGGAACCGCCAGGTGGAGGCCGAGCAGGAGGGCGCGGCGGCGGCGTAGCGTCCGCGCGGGCCGGTCCGGCACCGCCGGACACCCCGGTGGGGGGCCGCCGCGGCGAGCAACCCCCACCGGACGTGACCGGCGGTGCCTAGCCGGACCTCAGCCCACCGACGAGTACGCCACAACACCCCGCAGCAAGCCGTCCACCGCACGCCGCGCATTGCGCGCCACCGTGCTGCCCTCCTGCGGCGCCGCCGCAGCGATCTGACCGAGCACGTCGATCAGCTGCTTGCACCACCGTACGAAGTCGCCCGCCGGCATCTCGATCTCCCGCAGCACCTCGTCCAGGCCGTGCCCGGACGCCCAGCGGTACGCGGCCCAGGCGAAGCCCAGGTCCGGCTCGCGCTGGCCGACGCCCTCCGTCTGGTTGATCTTGTGCTGCTCCTCCAGGGCGTCCAGCCGGCCCCAGATGCGGACCATCTCGCCGAGGGCCTCCTTCGCGGGGCCCGTGGGCAGCTTCGGCGGCGCGGCGTCGTCGGCCGTGCGCGCCTCGAAGACCAGCGCGGAGGCGCACGCCGCCAGCTCGGCCGGCTTCAGGCCCTCCCACACGCCGTCGCGCAGGCACTCCGAGGCCAGCAGGTCGAGCTCGCCGTAGAGCCGGGCGAGCCGCTTGCCGTGCTCGGTGACCTCGTTGCGGTGGAGGTAGTCCAGGTCGGTCAGGAGCGCGCAGATCCGGTCGAAGGTGCGGGCGATGGTGTTCGTCCGGCCCTCGATGCGCCGCTCCAGCTGCCGGGTGTCGCGCAGCAGCCGGTGGTAGCGCTCGGCCCAGCGGGCGTGGTCCTCGCGATCGGCGCAGCCGTGGCAGGGGTGCGCGCGGATGGCCGCGCGCAGCCGGCTGATCTCGGTGTCGTCCGTGGCGGCGGAGCGGGACTTGCGGTGCCGGTCGGGCACGATGTGCCCGGCCTTGGTGCGCAGCGCGGAGGCCAGGTCGCGGCGGGACTGCGGGGAGCGCGGGTTGAAGGACTTGGGGATCCGCATCCGCTCCAGGGGCTCCACCGGCACCGGGAAGTCGATCGGGGCCAGCCGCTTGACCTGCCGCTCCGCGGTGAGCACCAGCGGGCGGGGGCCGTCGTAGTGGTCGAAGCCGCGGTGCCGGTCGGCGCGGGCGGGCGGCAGCCCGGGGTCGAGGACGAGGGCCAGGCCCGCGTACTTCCCGGTGGGGACGTGGATGACGTCACCGGGCTTGAGCCGCTCCAGGGCCGTGGCCGCCGCGGCGCGGCGCTGCACCGCGCCCTGCTTGGCGAGCTCGTTCTCGCGGTCCTTCAGCTCGCGGCGGAGCCGGGCGTACTCCTCGAAGTCGCCCAGGTGGCAGGTGATGGCCTCGCGGTAGCCCGCCAGGCCCTCCTCGTTCTTCTGCACCTGCCGGGAGATGCCGACGACCGACTTGTCCGCCTGGAACTGGGCGAACGACGTCTCCAGCAGCTCGCGGGAGCGGTGCCGCCCGAACTGCGAGACGAGGTTGACCGCCATGTTGTACGAGGGCTTGAAGCTGGAGCGCAAGGGGTAGGTGCGGGTGCCGGCGAGGCCGGCGAGCGCGGCCGGGTCCATGCCGCGCTGCCACAGCACGACCGCGTGGCCCTCGACGTCGATGCCGCGGCGGCCGGCGCGGCCCGTGAGCTGGGTGTACTCGCCGGGCGTGATGTCGGCGTGGGTCTCGCCGTTCCACTTGACGAGCTTCTCCAGGACCACCGAGCGGGCGGGCATGTTGATGCCGAGCGCCAGGGTCTCGGTCGCGAAGACCGCCTTGACCAGGCCCTTGACGAAGAGCTCCTCGACGACCTCCTTGAATGTCGGCAGCATGCCGGCGTGGTGGGCGGCGATGCCGCGCTCCAGGCCCTCCAGCCACTCGAAGTAGCCGAGGACGTGCAGGTCCTCGTCGGGGATGGGGGCGCAGCGCTCCTCGACGATCTCCCGGACCTTGGCGCGGGCCGCGTCGTCGTTGAGCCGGAGGCCGGCGTAGAGGCACTGCTGGACGGCGGCCTCGCAGCCGGCGCGGCTGAAGATGAAGGTGATGGCGGGCAGCAGGCCCTCGGCGTCCAGGCGCTCGATGACCTCGGGGCGGCCGGGCGTCCAGATCCGGCTGCGCTGGCGGCGCTCGCGCTCGCGGTCGGCCTCGCGCACCATCTTGCCGCGGCGGCGCTCGCGCGGGTTGTACGTGCGGCTGTTCTCCATGCGGGCCATGCGCAGGAGGTCGGGGTTGACCTCGCGGCGCGCGGCGCCGCGGCCGCCGTGGTCGGTCTCCTCCTCGAAGAGGTCGTAGATCCGCCGGCCGGCCAGCACGTGCTGCCAGAGCGGGACGGGCCGCTCCTCGGAGACGATCACCTCGGTGTCCCCGCGGACGGTGTCCAGCCAGTCGCCGAACTCCTCGGCGTTGGAGACGGTGGCGGAGAGGGAGACGAGGGTCACCGAGTCCGGGAGGTGGATGATGACCTCCTCCCAGACGGCGCCGCGGAAGCGGTCGGAGAGGTAGTGCACCTCGTCCATGACCACGTAGCCCAGGCCGGAGAGCGCCTGCGAGCCCGCGTAGAGCATGTTGCGCAGGACCTCGGTGGTCATCACGAGCACCGGGGCGTCGGCGTTGACGCTGTTGTCGCCGGTCAGCAGGCCGACCTTGGCGGCGCCGTAGCGGCGGACGAGATCGCTGTACTTCTGGTTCGACAGGGCCTTGATCGGTGTCGTGTAGAAGCACTTGCGGCCCTGGGTGAGGGCCAGGTGGACGGCGAACTCGCCCACGATGGTCTTGCCCGAACCGGTCGGCGCGGCGACCAGGACGCCCTTTCCGGCTTCCAGGGCCTTGCAGGCCTCTATCTGGAAGGGGTCCAGCTCGAAGTCGTACATCTCGCGGAACGGTGCGAGCGCGGTGGCCTGCTCGGCGGCGCGGACCCGCGAAAGGGCGTAGCGCTCAGCAGGGGACATGTCGTCGGTCATCTTGTGTACGAGCCTACCGGTGAGCTGTGACAGTCACCTGATCTTTATGGTGCCAGCAGCCGCACGGCCCCCGGCACGGTCTCGGCGGTCAGCGGCAGCGAGCCGAGCGGCTCGCCGTCGGCGTAGCCGGTGGTCCCCGGGGCGCTCAGGGTGATCTTCGCGGCGCGGTGCACGGTGACGGCGGGGTGGCCGAGGTGGGTGCCGCGGTAGACCTTCGGGAAGACCTTCAGGAGGGTCGCGCGGCTGCAGGGGCCGACGACCGTGACGTCGAAGAGCCCGTCGTCCATGCGGGCGTCCGCGCATATCCGCATGCCGCCGCCGTAGGAGGAGCTGTTGCCGATGGCGACGAGGGTGGCCTCGGTCTCCAGCTCCGGCCCGTCGTCCAGCCGGATCCGGTACGGGACGGGCCGCAGCGCCGCGAGCTCGGCGAGCATCGCCAGGTCGTAACGGAGCCGGCCCGCGGGGAAGCGCATCCGGTTGCCGCGGTCGTTGACGCGCGAGTCGAAGCCGGAGGCGAGGACCGTCGCGAAGTACGTCCCGCCGGCCCGGCCGGCGTCCACCGGGCGGCCGCCGTCGCCCTTGAGGGCCGCGGCGATGACCCGGCCGGCCGCGGCGGGGTCCCGCACGGGCAGGCCCGCGGCACGGGCGAAGTCGTTCCCGGTGCCGACGGCGACCACGCCGAGCGGGACGGGAGTGCCGGCGACGGCCTGGAGGGCGAGCGAGGTCATGCCGTCGCCGCCGACGGCGATCAGGGCGCCGGTGCCGCCGGCCACGGCCTCGCGGGCCCGGCGCAGGGCGTCGGCGGCGTCCGTGCCGAGGACGGTGCGGACGGAGAACCCGGCGGCGCGCAGCGCCCGGGCGGCCGGCTGGGCGGCGCTCGCCCCGCGCCCGCGGCCCGCGGCCGGGTTGACGAAGAGCGTGATGTCGCTGGTCACCCGCCGGACCCTATCGGGTGGGAACGTGCCGCGGGGCGGTCGTCAGGATGCGGCGCCCCGGTGCGGGCGCTCCGTCCCCGGTCAGGTCACGTCGTCGTAGCCGCCCCGGGCGGCGTGCTCGCGGGTCTCCTCGGACCGCTCGCGCAGGGCCGGCATCGGCTCGGAGTCACCGAGGGACTGCGGCGTGAGGTCGAGCGGTGCGGCCTCGTCGTCCGCCAGCAGACGGTCGGGGTTGCTGCGCTCGCGGCGCTTGTCGTTGAGCAGCGAGAACCCGATCGCGCCGAAGTACAGGATGATGATCGGCACGGCCAGGATGCACATGCCGAACGGGTCGGTGCTGGGGGTGGCCACGGCACCGAAGACGAAGGTGCCCATGACGACGCCGCGCCACCACTTGATCATGGTCTTTCCCGTGACCATGCCGGCGATGTTCATCATCACCAGGAGCAGGGGCAGCTCGAAGGCGAGGCCGAAGACGAGGATCATCCGGACCGTGAAGTCGAGGATGTCGTCGAGGTTGAGGGTGTTGGCCGCGGAGTCGGGTGTGATCTTCAGCAGCACCCGCATGCTCATCGGCATGATCTCGTAGGCCAGCCAGGCGCCCGCGACGAAGAGCGGGGCCGCCGTCGCCACGAAGGCGATCGTGTACTTCTTCTCGTTCTTGTGCAGGCCGGGGGCGAGGAACGCCCACAGCTGGTAGAGCCAGATCGGCGAGGAGATCGTCACACCGGCCAGGAGGCAGATCTTGACGATCGTGGTGAACGGCGACGACAGGCTGTTGAAGACGACGACGGCGCAGTTGCCGCCGTGGCTCTGGGCGAGGTCGCGCCCGGGACACTTGGGCACGGGGCTCGAGAGGAAGTCCGTGAGCTGCTTCTGGTAGAAGGCCGCGACGATCGCGACCACGACGATCGCGAGGACCGCCTTGGCCAGCCGGTTGCGCAGCTCACGGAGGTGCTCCGCGAGCGGCATCCGCCCCTCGGGGTCCTTCTCCTTCTTGCGGGCAGACTTGGGCAACCCACGTCCCTATCTCGTGCGGCAGACGGACACCGCGGGGGCGGCCGCCTCGATCGTCCCTGAAAAAGCCGGTAAAGCCGGTAAAGCCGGAAAGGCTGGAAGAGCGGTGCTCAGTGCTGCGTCGTGCGGTCGCTCGGCTCGGTGACCGGACGCGCACCGGCGACGTCGCCGGGAGCCGCCTTGATCGTACGGGGGGTCTGGGCGGCGGGCGGGTCGGCCGGGGCGGAGGCGTTGTCCTGGCCCTCCGACTTCATGGCCTTGGCCTCGCTCTTGAGGATGCGGGCGGACTTGCCGAGGGAACGCGCCATGTCCGGGAGCTTCTTCGCACCGAACAGCAGGACGATGACGACGAGAATGAGGATGATCTCGGGGGCGCCGAGCCTACCGAACATTTGCGTTTACCTTCTCACCGAGGCGGCATGGGGTGGGGTACTGCCCGACTGATCGGACATTTGTCCATCAGACGTACGGCAGCGATCGTAACGCGCAGGGGTGAACGCCGGGCAATCCCCGTGCGTACTCCCGAAAAGCGGCCCCCCGCCTCGTCGCCGGGGCCACCGAAACAGCGTACCGTCCGGTCATCGGCCCCAGGAGAGAGCGGGAGCGACGTTGTCAGAACCGCTCATTCCTGGCGCAAAGTCTGCACCGCCTGCGCGCCGGCGGCGGCGAGCGGCCCCGCGGCGCGCTCCAGGTCGTCCGCCGCGCGGCTGATGCGCGCCGAGCTCTCCGCGACCTGTCCGGCCAGCCGCCGCACCTCGGCCAGCACCCGGGCGGCCAGCACCCCGAGGACGGCGATGCCCAGGAAGGCGAGGGCGACGGCGAGCATGGGCCAGAACATGGGGCGAACCTATCGGGACGTCGGAACGACTCAAAACAAATGACTCAAAACAACTGTTAGCCGGAGCGTCTCGCTCAGACCGTCGAGTGCAGCCGCAGCGTCCGCACCCCGCCGCCGGTCAGCAGCTCCACGATCCGCTCCCCCGCCGGCTTGCGGACCGCGGCACCGCAGTCCGGGCAGGTGAAGGAGTAGAAGGTGGTGCGCCGGCTGCCGCCGATCGCCAGCCGCAGCGCGCTCGCGGCCAGCTCGAAGCGGCCCCGGCAGTCCGGGCAGGCCGCCTTGAACATCGCGGCGCCGGGCACCCTCCCGTCCATCGCCTCCACCCTCACTCCCCGTACGCCGCAAGGGCCTCGCGGGCGGCCTCCCGGGCGCTGTCCGCCAGCGCGGCCGGCGAGACGATCCGCCCGTCGCCGCCGAGCCGCAGCGCGAGCCGGCGCAGCGAGGCCGGGTCCGGGGTGCGCAGCGTGATCCGCAGCCCCCCGCCGGGCAGCTCCTCGGCGCTGTCGTGGGGGTAGTACTCGGCGACCCAGCGGCCGCCCGGGCCGGTCTCGATCACGACCTCCGGGTCCTCGGCGGCCGGCTGCACCAGCCCCTCGGAGAGGTCCCGCAGCTCGACCGGCGGCGGATCGGACGGCTCGTCGAGCAGCCTGATTTCGGCCACCCGGTCCAGGCGGAAGGTGCGGCGGGCCTCCGACAGCCGGCACCACGCCTCCATGTACGTGTGGCCGACGACGAACAGCCGGATCGGGTCGACCTCGCGCTCGGTGAGCTCGTCGCGCGCGGGCGAGTAGTACGTGATCCACACGCGGCGGCGCTCGGCGATCGCCCGGTCGACGTCCGCGAAGACGCCGCCCTCGGACTCGAAGGTCACCGACAGCCGGGAGCTCGCCCCGGCCGCCTCGCCCGCGGCGGCCTCGATCTTCGCGGTGGCCCGCACCAGCGCCTGCCGGTCGCTCTCGCGCAGGCCCGGCAGCGTGGCCACGGCGCGCGCGGCCACCAGCAGGGCCGTGGCCTCGTCGGCGGCGAGCCGCAGCGGCTCGCCGGTGCTGCTGCCCGAGGCGTCCGGGTTGTGCCACCAGATGCGGTCGCCGTCGGTGTCGATGTCGAGCAGGTCGCCGCCGCGGAAGCTGGTGCCGCACATGGGCAGCACGTCGAGGTCGCCGATGAGCTCGTCCTCGGTGATCCCGAAGGCCCGCGCCACGTCCGTGACCCGGGCGCCGGGGCGCTCCCGCAGATAGGTGACCAGCGACAACATGCGCCGCGTCTGGTCAATGGCGTTTCCGGCCATCAGAAGTCGGTCCGTTCCTCTCAGCCCTCGCCGGACCCGTAAGGGCCCGTCGTCCGCCTGTCCCCGTATCGGCCTTGTCAGCCCGGCCTTGTCAGCTCGGTCTGTGTCAGCTCGGCCTGTGTCAGCCCTTGGCCACGGCGCGCAGCCGGTCCAGGACCGCGTCCCGCAGCTCGGCCGGCTCCAGCACGACCACGTCCGGGCCGAACTCCACCAGCCACGCGTCCAGCCCGTGCCCGTAGGGGATCTCCAGCTCGTCCCAGCCGTCGCCGAGCTCGCGCGTGCTCGCGGCCCGGGCCCGCAGCGGATAGCCGTGGTCCGCCCGCACCTTGATCCGGGCCGTGCCCGTCGCCGTCTCGCCCGCCCACCGCTCGACGGTCTCGCGGACCGTGACGTGGTCGGGCACCGGCGCCGTGAAGGGAATGCCCCGCGAGCGCACCTTGCCGGTGATCCGGGACAGCCGGAAGACGCGCTCCGCCTTGCGCTCGCGGTCCCAGCCCGCCAGATACCAGTGGCCGCGCCAGCACTCCAGCTGCCACGGCTCGACGTGCCGCTGCTCGGGGCGGGCCGAGTTCGCCTTGCGGTAGTCGAAGACCACCGGGCGCCGGTCGCGCGCCGCGAGCATCAGCGGCTCGAAGGCCGCCTCGTGGGCCGGGATGCGCGTCTCCAGCGCGCTGTGGCTGCCGTAGAGCTCCTCGGCGAGGGGCATCCCGGCGGCCCGCAGCTTCTGCAGCGCCCCGCTCGCCGCGGCGGCCAGGCGGGCCTGCTGCCAGACGCTGGCCGCCAGGCCCAGGGCGGCGGCCTCCTCGACGTCCAGCGTGATGGGGGGCAGGCGGTTGCTGTCGCGGCGGGCCAGATAGCCGGTCTCGCCGTCGACGCTCTCCACCGTCTCGATGATCAGGCCGAGCTCGCGCAGGTCGTCCTTGTCGCGCTCGAACATGCGGTTGAAGGCGTCATCACTGCCCGTGGCGTTGTCCGGTCCCCCGGCGCCGTCGCCCGAGGCCGCGCCGTTCCCCGGCCCGAACGCCTCAAGGTAGGCCTCGATGGACCCGCGAAGCTCCCGCTTGCTCAGCGGGCGGCGGGTCCCCAGCAGGCACAGCGCCAGGTTCATCAGCCGCTCGGCCTTGGCAATCGCCATCGACGCCCTCTCTACTTGTGCTCTCAACCGCTGACCGTACCGCCCCGGTCTTCCTGCGCAAAAGCCGAGGGTCCATGCCCCTGGAGGACATGGACCCTCGGCTCGCGCCCGGGTGGCGTCAGACCGCGATCAGGTCGCAGACGAAGATCAGCGTCTCGCCCGGGGCGATCACGCCGCCACCGGCGCCGCGCTCGCCGTAGGCGAGGTGGGCGGGGATGACCAGCTTGCGGCGGCCACCGACCTTCATGCCCTGGATGCCCTTGTCCCAGCCCTCGATGACCTGGCCGGCGCCCAGCTTGAACTCCAGCGGCTTGCCGCGGTTCCAGCTCGCGTCGAACTCCTCGCCGGTGGAGAACGCCACGCCCACGTAGTGGACCTTGACGAAGTCGCCGGCCTTGGCGACCGCACCGTCGCCCTCCCAGATCTCGGTGATCTCCAGGTCGGTGGGCGCCGGGCCCTCGGGGAAGTCGATCTCGGGCTTGTCGATGCTCACGAAAGTGCTCCTACGAACGAATCTTGTAGACAACCGTGCAAGTCTGGCAGATACCGGTCGCAGGTCAGACCTTGCCCACGATGTCCACGACGAATACCAGGGTGTTCTTGTCCAGGCCGCTGCCGGCCTGGCCCTCGTAGCCCAGCTTCGGCGGGATCACCAGCTCGACGCGGTCGCCGACGTGCTTGCCGACCAGGCCCTTGTCCCAGCCCTGGACGACCGAGCCGGTGCCGATCTGGAAGCTCGTCGCACCCGAGTGGTCCCAGGAGGAGTCGAACTTCTTGCCGTCCTCCCACTTCACGCCGGTGTACTGGGCGATCAGCCCCTCACCGGCCTTGATCTCCGGACCGGAGCCCTTGATCAGCACCTGCTCCTTGAGCTCCGACGGCGCCTTCGCGTCCTTGGGAATGGTGATCTCCGCGGCCTTCTGCGGCACCACCTTCACCTCGGGCATGCCCTCGTCCGGCTTCGCCTGGTCGCCCTTGACCTCGCTCTTCGGGTCCACCTTCTGACCGCCGGCCACGTCCACGACCCACACCAGGCCGTCCTCCGGGGCCAGGCCGAGCTGCGGGTTGACCTGCTCGCCGATGGTGTCCTTGACCGTGCCCACGACCTCGACGCGGCTGCCGGCCCGCTGGCCGATCACGGCGTCCGCCACCTTCGCGGGCACCTGCTGGCCCGGCTGGCCGGCCGCGAAGACGTCCTGGCGGCGCACGTCCTTGTTGCCCGGGATCTGCCCCTGGCTCGACCAGGAACCGCCCAGCGGCTTGTCGTCCTTCATGCTCTGCACGGCGAAGTCGAGCCGCACGAACGTGCCCTTCTCGACCTTGTCGCCCTTGCCCTCCGACAGCGTCTTGACGCTGAGCTCGTCACCCGCCTTCGAGCCCTTCTCCACGGAGATCTCGGGCTTCTGTCCGAAGTCGCCCTTCACCGAGACCTTCGCCTCGGACGAGCCCTTGTCGTCACCGCCGCACGCGGCGGCGGAGAACAGCAGGGCAGGCACGGCAAGCGCCGCGGCCAGGCGACGCGTGTTCTTCGTGAGGTTCATCAGTCCAACTCGGGCTAGGGGGGCGGCTGAGCAGTGCCCGCCACTCTACGGCCTGAACCTGTGCGATCAACCCCGCCCGACACGACGGTGCACCGGGCCCGCGCCGCCCGGTGCACCCCGCCGCCCGTCCCGCCGGCTCACATCCCGGCGATCAGCTTCTCCACCCGGTCGTCCACCGACCGGAACGGGTCCTTGCACAGCACCGTCCGCTGCGCCTGGTCATTGAGCTTCAGGTGCACCCAGTCGACCGTGAAGTCGCGCCGCTGTTCCTGCGCGCGCCGGATGAAGTCGCCCCGGAGCCGGGCGCGGGTGGTCTGCGGCGGCACGGACTTGCCCTCGAAGATCTTGATGTCGTTGCACACGCGGGCCGCCTTGCCGCGCTTCTCCAGCAGGTAGTACAGCCCGCGGCGGCGGTGGATGTCGTGGTACGCGAGGTCTATCTGCGCCACCCTCGGGTGGGACATCGTGATGTTGTTCTTCGCGCGGTACTGCTCGATGAGCTGGTACTTCATCACCCAGTCGATCTCCGTGGAGATGCGGTCCAGGTCCTCGTCCCGGACGGCCTCCAGGGTGCGGCCCCACAGCTCCAGGACCCGGTCCACCGTGCCCGTGCGGATGCCGCGGCGCTCGCAGAAGTCCACGGCCTTCTCGTAGTACTCCTGCTGGACCTCCAGGGCGGAGGCCTCGCGCCCGCTCGCGAGCCGGACCTTCCGCCGGCCCGTGATGTCGTGGCTCACCTCGCGGATCGCCCGGATCGGATTCTCCAGGGTCAGGTCGCGCATGACCGTGCCCGCCTCGATCATGCGCAGCACCAGGTCCGTCGCGCCGACCTTCAGCAGCATCGTCGTCTCGGACATGTTGGAGTCCCCGACGATGACGTGCAGCCGGCGGTAGCGCTCGGCGTCGGCGTGCGGCTCGTCCCGGGTGTTGATGATCGGGCGGGAACGGGTGGTCGCCGAGCTGACGCCCTCCCAGATGTGCTCCGCGCGCTGGCTGACGCAGTACACCGCGCCCCGCGGGGTCTGCAGGACCTTGCCGGCCCCGCACAGCAGCTGCCGCGTCACCAGGAACGGGATGAGGATGTCCGCAAGACGCGAGAACTCCCCGTGCCGCGCGACGAGGTAGTTCTCGTGGCAGCCGTAGGAGTTCCCGGCGGAGTCGGTGTTGTTCTTGAAGAGGTAGACGTCGCCCGCGATCCCCTCCTCGTGCAGGCGCCGTTCGGCATCGACGAGCAGGCCTTCGAGAATGCGCTCGCCCGCCTTGTCGTGGGTGACCAGCTCGATCACGCTGTCGCACTCCGGCGTTGCGTATTCCGGGTGCGAGCCCACGTCCAGGTAGAGACGCGCTCCGTTGCGCAGGAAGACATTGCTGCTGCGGCCCCAGGAAACGACACGGCGGAAGAGGTAGCGCGCCACTTCGTCAGGCGACAGCCGGCGCTGTCCCCTGAAGGTGCACGTGACGCCGTACTCGTTCTCCAGCCCGAAAATGCGGCGGTCCATGCCTGAACATTACGCCTGATGCCCTGCGCTGAAACCGGGTTCGACCGCACCGTTCCGATCATTTTCCGACCGCGCGACGAGGAGCTCGTCCTCCGACCGGGCCGCGGCGGGCTCGTCCTCAGACCGGGCCACGACGGTCGACGGGGTCGCGGGAGCCCGCAGCCACCGGCGGGCCGCCAGCATGACGACCAGCGCCGCGGCACCGCCGCCCACGGCGACCAGGTACCCCGCCCGCGCACCGCCGTTCTGGACCGCCGGGCCGACCACGCCGGAGCCGATGGCGGCGCCCACGCCGAAGGAGGTCACGAGCCAGGAGAAGGCCTCCGTGACGGTACCGCGCGGCGCGTGCCGGTCCACGACGACGAAGGCACAGGCCAGACAGGGCGCGAGGAAGAGGCCGGCCACACCGGCGAGCACCGTCATCATCACGGTGCCCGGGACCGCCAGCAGCGGCAGGTAGCAGACCGCGAGCCCGGCCACGAGGAGCCGCAGGCGCTGCTCCGGCGTGCCCGGCCACTGGCGGTGACCGTAGACCGTGCCGCCGATGAGGGCGCCCACGCCGATCGCCGAGAGGATGTACCCGGAGATGCCGTCGTTGCCGGCGTC
The DNA here is from genome assembly GCF_051386535.1 of Streptomyces sp. URMC 127. NCBI lineage: Bacteria > Bacillati > Actinomycetota > Actinomycetes > Kitasatosporales > Streptomycetaceae > Streptomyces > Streptomyces sp. URMC 127. Next base: position 62,255 of record NZ_JBPQTW010000005.1, on the reverse strand, counting down.
CTTGCCGTAGGCGATCGCCGCCACGGCGATCGAGCCCAGCGCGGTGCCGATGAAGAAGAAGGTGCCGAGGACGACGCGCAGCCCGGGCGAGCGCAGCGCGCCCAGCCAGTGCGCCTCGCGCGGCGCGCTGCGCCACTCCCGCGAGGGCCGGGAGGTGACGACGGCGAGCGCGCCGAGGGCGCCGAGGCCGTTGATCACGAACAGTGCGGCGGCCGGGGACCACAGGGCGACCATGCCCGAGATGATCAGCGGACCGACGACGTACATCAGCTCCTGGGCGACGGCGTCCAGGGAGTACGCGGCGTGGATGCGCTCCTCGCTCTTGAGGACCGCGGGCCACAGCGCCCGCAGGCCGCCCTCCAGCGGCGGGGTGAAGAACCCGGACACCACCATGGCCGCGTACGCTAGGAAGGCCGGCTCGGGGCCGGTGACGGCGAAGACCGCCATGCCGAGCGCGGCCACCAGGGCCGACGGCAGCATGACGCGCGGCTGGCCGTACAGGTCGACGGCCCGGCCCAGCAGGGGCTGGCCGACGGCGTTCGCCACGCCGTAGACGGCCGACAGCGCTCCGGCGAACGCGAAGCTGCCGCCCTCCGCGAGGACGAAGAGCGGGATCGCGAGCGCGGCCGTGGCGTTCGGCAGGCGACCCACCAGCGTGCCCGTGAGCAGGCGCGCGGCGTACCGCGTTCGGAGCATCTCGCCGTAGCCGGCCGCCATCGGTGACTTCCTCTCTTCCCCGAGCCTCGGGTTTTACGTATAACTAGAAGCGTCATACGTATCATGGCCGCAGCCCGCGGGTCCAACGCCGCAGGCTGCGGCAGTCAGGGGAGGCACCGACAGTGACCAGCGGCGAAGAGACCGCACCGGGGCGCGCCGAGCGGTGGCCGACGGCCCGCGGCCCGCGCGCCGGGGCCCGCGCCACCAGCCGCGACGTCGCCCGCGCCGCGGGCGTCTCCCAGGCCACGGTCTCCCTCGTCATGGGCGAGAAGTGGCGCGGTCGGGTCTCCGAGCGCACCGCCGAGGCCGTCCGCTCCGCCGCCCGCAGCCTGGGCTACCGCCCCAACCTCGCCGCCCGCGACCTGCGCCTCGGCCGCACCCGTACGGTCCTGCTGGTCGTGCCCGCGCTGACCAACGAGTTCTTCGCCCGGGTGCACACCGGCGTCGTCCGCGTGGCCCGCGAGCACGGCCTCGGCGTCGTCCTCTACCTCTCCCCCGGGGGCACCGGCCCCGCCCGCAACCCGTTCGCCTCCGCCAGCGCCACCCTGGACGGCGTCCTGGCCTCCTCGATGGCCGCCGAGGCCCTCGGCACCATCCGGGGCGGCGGTCTCCCGCTCGTCATGCTCGACAGCGACCCCGGTCACGAGGGCGCCTCCGCCACCGTCAACCCCGACATCGCCGACGGCATGCGCCAGGTCGCCGGGCACCTGCTGGGCCTCGGCCACCGGCGCTTCCTCCACCTGGCCTCGGAGATCGACACCTGGACCTTCCGGGTCCGCGACCGCGCCCTCACCGACGCCCTGTGCGGGACGGCCGGGGTCTCGGTGCGTACGGAGCGGGCGCCCCTCACCGTCGCCGACGGGCTGCGCGCCACCGAGAAGGCGCTCGCCGAGCCCGGCCACCGCCCCACCGCGATCATCTGCGACGACGACGTGCTCGCCGCGGGCGCCTGCAAGGCCGCCCGCAGGCTGGGCCTGCACGTGCCCGCCGACCTCTCCGTCACCGGCTTCACCGACCTGGCCCTCGCCACGGCCGTCGAGCCCGAGCTCACCACCGTCCAGCTGCCGGCCGAGGCGGTCGGCGAGGCCGGGATGCGCGCCCTCGTGGCCGTCCTCGACGGCCGGGCCCCCGTCCCCGAGGCCCTCCCGGTCCGGCTCGTCACCCGCGGCACCACGGCGTACGCCCGCGACTAGCGGGCACGCCGGGGCGGCACCGCCGGGGACGCAGGGACGCGAACGCCGCGCGCCCCGGCGGGAGAACCCGGCGGGGCGCGCGGCGGCGGCGAAGACCAGGGCGGTCAGCTCTCGGAAGGAGCCTCTCCGCCCTCCTCCGCAGCGGCCTCCGGCTCGGCGGCCGGCTCGCCGGCGGTGCCGGGCGTGCCCTCCTCCAGCAGCCGCGACAGCTGCCGGCCGAGCAGCCGCTTGAACTTCCGCTGCTGCGGCCGCGTACGGTCCAGGACCGCGACCTCCAGCTGCTCCGCGGTCAGCGTCCGCTCGCCGCCGTTGTTGTCCCGGGTGAGGGACTCCACGGCGAGCTTCAGCGCCTCGGAGAGCGTCATGCCGTCGCGGTGCCGCTGGTCGAGGTAATTGCTGATCTGATCGGCATTGCCACCGACCGCGACCGAACCGTGCTCATCCACGATCGAGCCGTCATGGGGCAGCCGGTAAATCTGGTCGTCCTCGGGGCCGGCGCCGACCTCGGCGACGATCAGCTCCACCTCGTACGGCTTCTCGCCGGCGCTGGAGAAGATCGTGCCCAGCGTCTGGGCATAGACATTGGCCAGGCCACGGGCCGTGACATCGTCCCGGTCATAGGTGTAACCCCGCAGATCGGCGTAGCGCACGCCACCGATCCGCAGATTTTCGAATTCGTTGTACTTCCCGACCGCGGCGAACGCGATCCGGTCATAGATTTCGCTGACCTTGTGCAGGGCCCGGGACGGGTTCTCGGCAACGAAGACAACGCCATCGGTGTACTGGAGCACCACGACACTGCGGCCGCGCGCGATGCCCTTGCGGGCGTACTCGGCGCGGTCGGCCATGGCCTGCTGAGGTGATACGTAGAACGGCGTCGACACCGGTTATCCGTCCCTTTCTGTCATGGAGGGGTTCATGGCCGGGGCCCTTTAGAGAAGGGCGGCCCGCGGGCCGTCCGGCTCCTCGAGCCGCCGCTCGTGGATCGCCCGGACGATCTCGGAGCACTGCGCCTCGGTGAGCTTGCGGAATCCCTCGTCGGTGATGACGGTGACGATCGGATAGATGCGCCGCGCGAGGTCCGGCCCGCCGGTCGCGGAGTCGTCGTCGGCGGCGTCGTAGAGCGCCTGGACGACCAGCGTGGCGGCCTGACTCTCCGTCAAATCCTCGCGGTAGAGCTTCTTCAGCGAGCCCCGGGCGAAGAGCGAGCCCGACCCCGTGGCCGCGAAGCCGTGCTCCTCGGAACGCCCGCCGGTCACGTCGTAGGAGAAGATCCGCCCCTTCTGGCGGTCCACGTCCCAGCCGGCGAACAGCGGCACCACGGCCAGGCCCTGCATGGCCATGCCGAGGTTGCTGCGGATCATCGTCGACAGCCGGTTCGCCTTGCCCTCCAGCGAGAGCTGGACCCCCTCGACCTTCTCGAAGTGCTCCAGCTCGAGCTGGAAGAGCTTGACCATCTCCACGGCCAGGCCGGCCGTGCCGGCGATGCCGACCGCCGAGTACTCGTCGGCCGGGAAGACCTTCTCGATGTCCCGCTGGGCGATGACGTTGCCCATCGTCGCCCGGCGGTCACCGGCCAGCACCACACCGCCGGGGAACGAGGCCGCGACGATGGTCGTCCCATGGGGGATCTCGATCGCGCCCTGCACCGGCGGCAGCGCCCGGTTGCCCGGGAGCAGCTCCGGCGAGTGCGCGGCGAGGAAGTCCATGAACGACGAGGAACCGGGTGTCAGGAAGGCAGCCGGCAGACGCCCGGTGCTACGAGTGTTGGCTTCCACACGTTTCCTTCCACGTATGCAGCGGCGCGCCCCATGACGTCCGCTCGATCCTTGAACCACCCCGGGGCCGCGTCGGAACCGGGGCGCAGTACGCCAGGGACCTTACCGGTCCCATGATCGTGACCCACAGGCGGCGGACGCCTACTCCCCGCCCTTTTGGACAAACGATCGAACGAAGTCCTCGGCGTTCTCCTCGAGCACGTCGTCGATCTCATCCAGCACGGAGTCGACGTCGTCCGACAGCTTCTCCTGCCGTTCCTTGAGGTCCTCCGAGACCTGCGCGTCCTGCGCCTGCTCCTCGACGTCCTCGGTGGATCGCGTGGCCTTCTGCTGACCGCCGCCGGTGTCCTTGGTCGCCATATCCCTCACCCCGCTCGGTTCGACGTACAAGATCGGACGTGCACAGTCGTACTCGGCCGTAGCCGGCCCTGCATGATCAGACCCTATAACCCGGGTCCGGCCTCGGACCCGCACTTGCTACAACGTCCCGGAACCACCGTGATGATTCCCTGAACGCCCTCCTCTCAGACCTGCTCAGCCCCCGGAGAGCACCCGGACCAGCTCCTCCGCGGTGCGGCAGCGGTCCAGGAGCTCCTTGACGTGGTTGCGCGTGCCGCGCAGCGGCTCCAGGGTGGGCACCCGCTGCAGGGAGTCACGGCCCGGGAGGTCGAAGATCACCGAGTCCCAGGAGGCCGCGGCGACGTCGTCCGCGTACTGCTCCAGGCAGCGGCCGCGGAAGTAGGCCCGGGTGTCCTCGGGCGGGACCGTGCGGGCGCGCTCGACCTCGGTCTCGGCCAGCAGCCGCTTCATCCGGCCGCGGGCCGCCAGACGGTTGTACAGCCCCTTCTCGGGCCGCACGTCCGCGTACTGCAGGTCCACCAGGTGCAGGCGGGCCGCGTCCCAGCCGAGGCCGTCGCGGCGGCGGTAGCCCTCCAGGAGCTCCCGCTTGGCCACCCAGTCCAGCTCGCCGGCCAGGCTCATCGGGTCGTGCTCCAGCCGGTTCAGCACGTCCTCCCAGCGGTCCAGGACGTCCTTGGTCTGCTCGTCCGCATCCGCGCCGAAGCGGTTCTCGACGTACTTGCGGGCCAGCTCGCAGTACTCCATCTGCAGCTGCACGGCGGTGAGCGTGCGGCCGCTGCGCAGCGTGACGAGGCGCTGCAGCCCGGGGTCGTGGCTGATCTGGTGGAGCGTGCGGACGGGCTGGTCGACGGCCAGGTCGGAGACGATGAAGCGGTCCTCGATCATGGACAGGACCAGCGCGGTGGTGCCCAGCTTGAGGTAGGTGGAGATCTCCGAGAGGTTGGCGTCGCCGATGATCACATGGAGCCGGCGGTACTTCTCGGCGTCGGCGTGCGGCTCGTCGCGGGTGTTGATGATCGGCCGCTTGAGGGTGGTCTCCAGGCCCACCTCGACCTCGAAGTAGTCGGCGCGCTGGCTGAGCTGGAAGCCGTGCTCGTGACCGTCCTGCCCGATGCCGACCCGGCCGGCGCCGGTGACGACCTGGCGGGAGACGAAGAAGGGCGTCAGGTGGCGCACGATGTCCGAGAAGGGGGTCTCCCGCTTCATCAGGTAGTTCTCGTGCGTGCCGTAGGAGGCGCCCTTGTTGTCGGTGTTGTTCTTGTAGAGGTGGATCGGCTGGGCTCCGGGCAGCTGGGCGGCGCGCTCGGCGGCCTCGGCCATGATCCGCTCCCCGGCCTTGTCCCACAGGACGGCGTCGCGGGGATTGGTGATCTCCGGGGAGCTGTACTCGGGGTGGGCGTGGTCGACGTAGAGTCGCGCGCCGTTGGTCAGGATGACGTTGGCGAGGCCGATGTCCTCGTCGGTGAGCTGGCTGGAGTCCGCGGCTTCGCGGGCGAGGTCGAAGCCCCGGGCGTCCCGCAGCGGGTTCTCCTCCTCGAAGTCCCAGCGGGCGCGTCGCGCCCGGTGCATCGCCGCGGCGTAGGCGTTGACGATCTGGGACGAGGTGAGCATGGCATTGGCGTTCGGGTGACCGGGGACGGAGATCCCGTACTCCGTCTCGATGCCCATTACTCGCCGTACGGTCATGCGGCCCTCCTTGCCCGGCGGCGCCCCCTGGTGGGGTCGGCGCTCAAGTACCGCTGCGCATCCGGTCCGTGTCCGGCCCTTGGTCCCCCGGCGCGCGCTGCGGCGGTATCGAAGAGCCTAGAACGGCTTTGCGGCGGTGGGGAGATCATTACAGTCATTGCTCCGCTTCGTGGCGTACCCGGGCCATGGACGCTCCCCGTGGCGCGATCCGGGCGGGAAAACGGGTGGGAAACCTTCGGAAGAGCGCTCGGGACGGCGGATAAGCGGCGGATAAGCGGCAGATAGGCGGCGTATATGCGGCGGAAAAGCGACAGGAAAGCGGCGGGAAAAACGCGTCCGGCCGCGGTTGTCCCGGGGTGTGCCCCCGCCTGAGCGGGGGCGGGACATCCGCAGCCGGACGACGGTGCTAGAGGTACTGGCCGGTATTGGCCACCGTGTCGATGGAGCGACCGGTGTCGGCACCCTGCTTCCCGGTGACCAGGGTGCGGATGAAGACGATCCGCTCGCCCTTCTTGCCGGAGATCCGGGCCCAGTCGTCCGGGTTGGTGGTGTTGGGCAGGTCCTCGTTCTCCTTGAACTCGTCGACGCAGGCGGCGAGCAGGTGGGAGACGCGCAGGCCCTTCTGGTTGTGGTCGAGGAAGGCCTTGATGGCCATCTTCTTCGCCCGGTCCACGATGTTCTGGATCATGGCGCCGGAGTTGAAGTCCTTGAAGTAGAGGACTTCCTTGTCGCCGTTGGCGTAGGTGACCTCGAGGAAGCGGTTCTCCTCGGACTCGGCGTACATCTGCTCGACGACCGACTGGATCATGCCGGCCACGGCGGCCTTGGAGTCCCCGCCGTGCTCGGCGAGGTCGTCCGCGTGGATGGGCAGGGTCTCGGTCAGGTACTTCGAGAAGATGTCCTTGGCGGCCTCCGCGTCCGGGCGCTCGATTTTGATCTTCACATCGAGGCGGCCGGGGCGCAGGATGGCCGGATCGATCATGTCCTCCCGGTTGGAGGCACCGATCACGATCACGTTCTCCAGGCCCTCCACGCCATCGATCTCGGAGAGGAGCTGGGGGACGATGGTGTTCTCGACGTCCGAGCTTACGCCGGAGCCGCGGGTGCGGAAGAGCGAGTCCATCTCGTCGAAGAAGACGATGACCGGGGTGCCCTCGCTCGCCTTCTCCCGGGCGCGCTGGAAGATCAGCCGGATGTGCCGCTCGGTCTCCCCGACGTACTTGTTGAGGAGCTCGGGGCCCTTGATGTTGAGGAAGAAGCTCTTCCCCGCGGGCTTGCCGGTGACCTCGGCGACCTTCTTGGCAAGGGAGTTGGCGACGGCCTTGGCGATGAGCGTCTTGCCGCAGCCGGGCGGGCCGTAGAGCAGCACGCCCTTCGGCGGCCGCAGTTCGTGCTCCTTGAAGAGGTCGGGGTAGAGGTAGGGGAGCTCGACCGCGTCGCGGATCAGCTCGATCTGGTTTCCCAGGCCGCCGATCTTGGTGTAGTCGATGTCCGGGACCTCTTCGAGGACGAGCTCCTCGACCTCGCTCTTCGGGATGATCTCGTAGACGTAGCCGGAACGGGGTTCCAGGAGCAGGGCGTCTCCGGGGCGGATGGTGGTGTCCAGCAGCGGCTCGGCGAGCCTCACCACCCGCTCCTCGTCGGTGTGCCCGATGACCAGGGCGCGCTCGCCGTCCTCGAGGATCTCCTTGAGGGTGACGATGTCCCCGGCCCGTTCGAACTCCATGGCCTCGACCACGTTGAGCGCCTCGTTGAGCATGACCTCCTGGCCGCGCCTGAGGTCGTCGAGCTCGACGCTGGGGCTGACGTTCACCCGGAGCTTGCGGCCCCCGGTGAAGATGTCGGCCGTGCCGTCGTCGTTGGCCTTGAGGAAGACCCCGAAGCCGGCGGGGGGCTGTGCGAGCCGGTCGACCTCCTCCTTGAGCGCGACGATCTGGTCGCGCGCCTCGCGGAGGGTGTTGGCGAGCCGCTCGTTCTGAGCGGACACCCCGGCCAGGTTGGTCTGGAGCTCGACGATCCGCTCTTCGAGAATCCTCGTGTGACGCGGAGAGTCGGCGAGCTTGCGTCGCAGGACGGCGATCTCCTGCTCGTAATAGGCAACCTGGCTCGCGAGGTCGTCGGACGCTCGTCCCGGCCGGATGCCGCGGTTCATGTCGTCGTCGTGGGCTGCCACGGTCCTCACCTCCTCCAAGGGGAGCTGGACGCTTCCTGACCCTACCTGGGCCGGTGCAGGTTGAAACCCCTAGATCACAAACCCGGTCGGAGTGTGTCCGATCTTCACCCTTGCGCACGTCCCCACAGCAGGGGAATACCCACCCATCAACATCGGAAAGCGGGCGGTTGTATCGTCGAGTCGGTCAACACCCGTCAGGGCTGGCTCCAATTGATTCACGGACGTAGGGAACGGCAGGGCGAGATGACCGTGCAGAACGAGGACCGCGCAGGCACGGCCGGGGCTCAGGTGACCGCGGAGGCGACGAGCCCCGCGGACGCCGCGGAGGCGGCCCTGGAGGTCTGGATCGACCAGGACCTGTGCACGGGTGACGGGATCTGCGCCCAGTACGCCCCTGAGGTCTTCGAGCTGGACATCGACGGCCTGGCCTATGTGAAGAGCGCCGACGACGAGCTGCTGCAGGAGCCGGGCGCGACGACGCCGGTGCCGCTGCCCCTGCTCGCCGATGTCCGGGACTCCGCGAAGGAGTGCCCGGGCGACTGCATTCATGTGCGGCGCATTTCGGACAAGGTGGAGATCTACGGCCCTGACGCCGAGTGACGGTTCACACACTCCCCGCCGCCGGCCGCGGCCGGACGACGAACTTCCCGTTCTTCCAGTGCCATTCGACGGTCCGCTGCATGTCCGGGCAGCAACGCGGCACGCTCGGGGAGGAGTAGCCGACCAGAGTGGCCGAAACGATGCCCTGTGTGACGGCGAGGCCGGTGACGGTCATCTTCTCCCCGGGGTCGACGAGCGTCGCGAGGACGCGCGGCGGCTCGCCGTACGCGGCGGGCTCGGCGAGGAGGTAGACGCCGCTGGGCGGGGTGCCGCCGCCGGCGCGGCAGCGCACGACCGCCACGGTCTCCGGCCTGCCGTCGTGGTCGAGGTCCGAGGTGATCTGCTGGACGACGTCGGGCCCGCCGCCGGGGCCGCAGTCCAGCGGGTAGCGGGCGGCGAGCGGGTCGGGGGCCCGCGTGGCGGCGGCGGGGGCGACGGCCGGGGCGGGAGCCGGGTCCTCGCGGGGGCCGGTGAGGCAGACCGCGGCGATCACGGCGGCCAGGGCCACGGCCGTGACCAGCCAGTGCACGGGCCCGGGAAGGGCGTGCGGGAGGGGCTCGGCGGCCCCAGCAGGTTCAGTGGCGGACTGGGCACGCTCTGGACGAGGACTGCCGGCCGGTGGCTGCACGCGCGCTGACTCCTGTGGCGGTGACGGCGGGGGACGCGGGAGGTGCGGGAGATGCTGAATTGATCAGCATCGTGCCACACCACCGCGTACCGGTGAACAGCGGGCACGCCGGTGGAGGGCCGCCGGAATCCGCGGACCGGAGCCGAGCGGGTGAGCCGAACGAAGAGGCGCCGCCCCCGAGTTCCCCGCGGTGCGGGGTGCCGGAGGCGGCGCCGTGCGTGCACGTGCCGGGCACGCGATGAGCCGGGTCAGCCCTTGTTGGGGCCTTCGTAGTCCTCGCCGTAGGCGCCCTTGGCGGGGCGGCGGCGGCGCATGGGCGGCTCGACGCCGTCCGCCAGGCGGCGGGCGGTGACCAGGAAGCCGGTGTGGCCGATCATGCGGTGGTCCGGCCGGACGGCCAGGCCCTCGACGTGCCAGTTGCGGATCATCGACTCCCACGGCTGCGGCTCGGCGAAGCAGCCGATCTCGCGGATGGACTCGACGGTCCGGGCGAGCTGGGTCGTGGTCGCCACGTAGCAGCAGAGGATGCCGCCGGGGACGAGCGCCTTGGAGACGGCCTCCAGGCACTCCCACGGGGCGAGCATGTCGAGGATGACGCGGTCGACGTCGGTGTCGGACAGGTTGTCCTGCAGGTCGCCGACGGTGAGCTGCCAGGCGGGGTGCGGGCCGCCGAAGTAGCGCTCCACGTTGGCCTGGGCGATCTCGGCGAAGTCCGCGCGGCGCTCGTAGGAGTGCAGCATGCCCTGGTCACCGATGGCGCGCAGCAGGAAGCTGCTCAGGGAGCCGGAGCCCACGCCCGCCTCCACGACGCGCGCGCCGGGGAAGATGTCGGCGAAGGCGAGGATCTGCCCCGCGTCCTTGGGGTAGACCACGGCGGCGCCGCGGGGCATGGACAGGACGTAGTCGGGGAGCAGGGGGCGCAGCGCGAGGTAGGCGACGTTTCCCGTGGTACGGACAACACTGCCTTCGGGGGCGCCGATCAGCTCGTCGTGGGGGAAGGCACCCTTGTGGGTGTGGAACTGCTTCCCGGCTTCGAGCGTGAACGTGTAGTGGCGTCCCTTGGGGTCGGTGAGCTGGACCTGGTCCCCGACCTGGAAGGGCCCGCGACGGCGGGCGGCACCGGTCGGTTCGGACATGTGACCAGCCTACCGGGTGCCCTGCGGGCCGCCGACCACCTGTGGGGCGGGTCCCGCGGGCTGCCGCGCCGCCGTGCGCCGCGTCAGGGCGCCGTCCGGGCCATCGCCGCGACGAAGGCGCGCTCCACGTCCGCCGCGGACAGCACGCCGTAGACCGCCCCGCCGTCCTCGACCACGAGGTATTCCGTCGCCGGTGTGGCCCGCAGCACGTCCAGCAGCTCTTCTCCGGCGAGGTCGGCGGAGACCCGCATGCCGTCCTTGAGGTCCTGGGCGAGGGTGCTCACGGCGACCCAGGGGCGGCGGTGCTCGGGGACGCCGACGACGGCCGCCTCGCGGACGAGCCCGGTGGGCGCGCCCTGGCCGTCGACGACGACCAGGGCGCGGGCGCCCGCCTCGGCGGCGCGGCGCAGGGCCTCGGAGAGCGGCGTGGCCGCCTCGACGGGGACGGCGCGCCGGGTGAGGGTGCGGGCCCGCAGGCCGGGGAGGCGTTCGCGGAGGCGGGCCATGCGCAGGCTGTTGCCGGCGCCGGTCCAGATGATGGCGGCGAGGATGGCCGCGAGCAGGGCGTCGGTGAGGGAGTCGAAGCCGCCGAGGTCCGCGCCGGAGCCGCCGCCGAGGCCGCGGGTGAGCAGGGGCAGGCCGACGAGGACGGCGACGGCGAGGGCGCGGCCGATCCAGGCGGCGACGACGGTGCCGGTCATGGGGTTGCCGCTGATCTTCCAGACGACGGCGCGGAGCATGCGCCCGCCGTCCAGCGGGAGGCCGGGGAGCAGGTTGAAGGCGGCGACGAGCAGGTTGGAGACCATCAGCCCGGCGAGCAGGACGCCCGGCACGGTGCCGGGCTCGACGGCGAGCACGCCCAGGTAGAACACGCCGGCGAGGACGAGGGAGAGCAGGGGGCCGACGAAGGCGAGGACGAATTCGCGGCCGGGGGCCTCGGTCTCCTTCTCGATCTCGGAGACGCCGCCGAAGAACTGGAGCTGGATGCGGCGCACGGGGAGCTTGAAGCGGAGCGCGGCCACAGTGTGGGCGAGCTCGTGGACGAGGACGGAGGCGTAGAAGGCGACGGCGAAGAAGAGGGAGACGAGGTAGCGGGCGCGGCCGAGCTCGGGGAGCACGCGGTCGAGCTGGGCGCCGAAGACCCAGGTGATGAGGGCGGCGACGAGGAACCAGCTGGGGGCGACGTAGACGGGTACGCCGAAGGGGCGGCCCATGAGGATGCCGCCGCCGCTCTCGCGGGGGCGTCCGGGCGGCCGCTTCCCGGGCTCGTGCCGGTCTCCGGCGCCCCCGTCGCCGGACCTGCTCTGCCCGCTGTTCTCCACGGTGTCCCCTCGTCGGATGCGGCCCTCGCAGGTGCCCGGTGGTCCTCCGGTCACGCAGTGCGAAGGGGTCTGTGGTCGATGGTATGACGCCGGCTGTCGGTGGCGGGCCTTAGGGTTTTCTGTCATGGGTATGGACAGTGGGGCCCCCGCGGGGCGGGCCGGGGCCGGCGTGCGGCGCGGGCCTGCGGAGACGGGTACGGGGCCGGGGCGGCCGAAGGCGCTCTCGCCGTCGCGGGCGGGCGATTTCATGCAGTGCCCGCTGCTGTACCGGTTCCGGGTGATCGACCGGCTGCCGGAGAAGCCGAGCGCGGCGGCCACCCGCGGCACGGTGGTGCACGCGGTGCTGGAGCGGCTCTTCGACGCTCCGGCGGCCGAGCGGACGGCGCAGCGGGCCACGGGTCTGGTGCCCGGCGAGTGGGAGCGGCTGCTGGCCGCCCGCCCGGAGCTGGCCGAGCTGTTCCACGACGAGGACGGCGCGCACGACCCGGCGCTGCTGGCGAAGTGGCTGGGCGAGGCGGAGCGGCTGGTCGAGCGCTGGTTCACGCTGGAGGACCCCACGCGCCTGGAGCCCGCGGAGCGCGAGCTGTACGTGGAGACGGAGCTGGAGTCGGGCCCGCTGCTGCGCGGCTTCATCGACCGGGTGGACGTGGCGCCGTCGGGCGACGTGCGCATCGTGGACTACAAGACGGGCAAGGCCCCGGCCCCGCGGTTCCGCTCCGAGGCGCTGTTCCAGATGACGTTCTACGCCCTGGTGCTGTGGAAGCTGAAGGGCAGGGTGCCGCGCCGCCTCCAGCTGGTCTACCTGGGCAGCGGGGACGTGCTGACGTACGACCCGGTGGAGGATGAGCTGCGGGCGGTCGAGCGCAAGCTGCGGGCGCTGTGGGACGCGATCGTGCTGGCCACGGAGACCGGCGAGTGGCGGCCGCGGCCGACGAAGCTGTGCGGCTGGTGCGATCACCAGGCGGTGTGTCCGGAGTTCGGGGGCACTCCCCCGCCGTATCCGCTGCCGATCGTGGCGCAGCGCGACGGCCGGGTGGCCGCCGGAGGGACGGCTCAGGGCAGAATGGACGCGGTCTAACGAAGGAGTTCCTGTGGCGATCCGCGTCCTACTGGTCGACGACCAGCCGCTGCTGCGCACCGGCTTCCGGATGATTCTCGAAGCGGAACAGGACCTCGCGGTGGTGGGCGAGGCGGGGGACGGCCTGCAGGCGCTGGATCAGGTGCGGGCCCTGCAGCCGGATGTGGTCCTGATGGACATCCGGATGCCCCGGATGGACGGTGTGGAGGCGACGCGCCAGATCACCGGCCCGGACCGGAACGGCCCGGCGAAGGTGCTGGTGCTGACCACCTTCGACCTCGACGAGTACGTGGTGGAGGCGCTGCGCGCGGGTGCGAGCGGCTTCCTGCTGAAGGACGCGCCGGCCCATGAGCTGGTGCAGGCGATCCGGGTGGTCGCGGGCGGCGAGGCGATGCTCGCGCCGAGCATCACGCGCCGCCTGCTGGACAAGTACGCGGGCCACCTGCCGTCGGGCGAGGAGCCCCTGCCGGACACCCTGCACACGCTGACCGACCGCGAGGTCGAGGTGCTGAAGCTGGTGGCGCGCGGGCTGTCGAACGCGGAGATCGCGGCGGACCTGTTCGTCAGCGAGACGACGGTGAAGACGCACGTGGGGCACGTCCTGACGAAGCTCGGGCTGCGGGACCGCGTCCAGGCGGCGGTCTACGCGTACGAGAGCGGGCTGGTGCGGCCGGGCGCGCAGTAGCCGCACCCGGCTCGCGGGTGCGGCGAGCACCAAGAGCCGGAAGCACGGTGCCCTCCCCCGGAGTCCCGGGGGAGGGCACTTGCGCGTGGTGGGCCGGTCAGCCCTTGGCGCTCTTGCTGATCTCCCAGAAGCGGAAGACGGTGGAGGCGTCGAGGGTCCACTGCAGGCCGGAGACGCGCTCGTTGGCCACGGCGTACTGCTTGCCCTGCCAGAGCGGGAGCAGCGGCACGTCCTGGGCGACGGTGTTCTGCACCTTGGCGTAGTCGCCGACGGTGGAGGGGCGGCTGCCGTTGGCGGCGGTGGCCAGGAGCCGGCCGGCGATCTCCTTGGACTCGTAGTTGTTGGAGACCACGTTGTCGTCGCCGAAGAAGGGCGCGGTGAAGTTGTCCGGGTCCGGGTAGTCGGGGACCCAGCCCTTCACGTAGACGCCGTACTTGCCGGCGGCGATGCCCTGCTCGTACTCGTTGAGCGGGACGGACTTCACGTCCGCCTCGAAGAGGCCGCTCTTGTTGAGCTGCTTGGCGATCTCCTGGAACTCCGGGACGGTGCCGGGGCCGTAGCGGACGGGGGTGGCCCACAGGGTGAGCTTGACCTTGTCCTTGATGCCGGCGGAGTTCAGGGCGGCGGCGGCCTTGTCGGGCTGCGGCCGGTCGCCGTAGGTGTCGTAGAACGAGGTCTTGTGCCCGGTGATGCCGCTGGGGACGATCGAGTACAGCGGTTCGGCGGTGCGCTTGTAGACGTCGCGGACGAGGGCGCTGCGGTCGATCAGGTAGGCGATGGCCTTGCGGACGCCGACCTTGCCGACGACCGGGTCCTTGGTGTTGAACACCAGGTGCTGGACCTCGGCGCTGGTGCCCTCGACGACCTTGAGGTTGTGCTTGCCGGCCGCGGAGTCGAAGTCGGCGATGTCCTTCATGGCGAGGCCACGGTAGGCGAGGTCGACGTCGCCCTTCTGGAGGGCGTCCTTCAGCGCGGCCTGCTCGCCGTGGAAGAACTTCATGGTGACGCCGCGGTTCTGGACGACCGCCGCGCCCTTGTAGTCCTTGTTGACGGAGAACTTGGCCTGCTTCTCGTCGTACGAGTCCAGCTTGTAGACACCGGAGCCGATGGCCTTGCCGTCGGTGCGGAGCTTGTCCGCGGGGTACTCCTGGTGGTCCACGATCGAGCCGGCGCCCGAGGCGATCTTCTGCGGGAAGGTGGCGTCGGAGCGCTTGAGCTCGAAGACGACGTTCAGCTTGTCCGGCGTCCTGATGTTCTTGATCGTGGACAGCAGGGCCGATGCGGGACCCTTCTTGTCGTTGATCTTCAGGGTGCGGTTGAAGGAGTGGGCGACGTCCTCGGAGGTGAGGTCGTGGCCGTTGCTGAACTTCAGCCCCTCCTTGAGGGTGCACTGGTAGACGGTGCTGCTCTCGTCCTTGAAGCTGCACTTGTCGGCGGCGTCCGGCTGAGGGATGGTGCTCCCCTTGGGGAAGCTCATCAGCGACTGGAAGACGTTGTTGAACAGGATCCAGGAGCCCGGGTCGTAGCCGGATGCCGGGTCGGTGGACACGACCTCGTCGGACATCCCCATGACCACGGACTCACCGGTGCCGCCCGCGTCGCCGTCTTCCGAACCGCACCCGGTGAGCAGGGCGGCGGCGAGCCCCGCACCGAGCGGGGCGGCAAGCCACTGGTCACGTTTCCTCACGTGCACGTTCCTCACAGTTTCTTGTTCGTCTCTGAACACATCGCGAACACGTCGCCGGCGGGCCGGTCCGACGGGTTCGCCGGCCTCACACGCCGCGGGCGAGTTCCCACGGCTGCATCTCGGAGGCGGAGTTGAGCGCCCACTCGGCACCGGTGATGTTCTCCCGGGCCGCCACGTACTGCTTGCCCTGCCACAGCGGCAGCACCGGCACCTCGTCGGCGACGATGTCCTGGGCCTGCTGGAAGTACTTGGCCGCCGCCTCGCGCTGCGCGGCCTCGCGGGAGTCGGGGATCAGCTCGTTGCTGATCTTGTTGTTGCGGTACGGCGAGCGGAGGAAGTTGTCCTTGCCGACGAACGGGGCGACGAAGTTGTCGGGGTCCGGGAAGTCGGGGAACCAGCCCATGCCGTAGACGGCGTACTTGCCCGCGGCGGCCTCGGGCCGGAACTCGGACCACTCCTTGCCCTGGAGCTTGACGCTGAACAGGCCGCTGTCGTTCAGCTGCTTCTGCAGGGTCTTGAAGGACTTCTCGGTCGCCTCACCGTAGTGGTCGGTGGTGTAGGTGAGGGTGAGCGGCACGGGGGTGCTGACGTTGCCGGCGCGGAGGATGGAGCGGGCCTTCTCCGCGCTGGGGTCGCCGTACTTGTTGGAGAACGAGTTCTGGTGACCGGTGATGCCCATGGGCACCAGCGAGTACAGCGGGTCGTTGGTGCGGTCGTAGGAGTCGCGGGCCAGCGCCGCGCGGTCGACGACCTGGGCCATGGCCTGGCGGACGGCCTTGTTCTTCACCGTCGGGTCGTCGGTGTTGAAGGCGAGGTAGCTGATCTCCTGGCCGGGGGCCTCGAGCAGCTTGATGTCCTTGCCCGCCTCCCCGCGCAGCCGGCCGATCTGCTCCGGGGACAGGGTGCGGTTCATGATGTCGATGTCGCCCGACTTCAGGGCCTTCTCCATCGACGGGGAGTCGTCGTAGAAGCGCATCTCGACCTTGTCGTTCTGCGGCTGGACGGCGCCCTGGTAGCTCTTGTTGCGGTTGAGCACGGCCTTGACGACGCGGCCGTCCTTCTCCTCGGTCTGCAGCGTGTACGGGCCGGAGCCGACGACGTTGAAGCCGTTGCCGAGCTTGTTCTTGTCGTAGGACTCGGCGTCGACGATCGCGGCGGCCGGGGTGGCGATCTTCTGCGGGAAGGTCGCGTCGGGCGTCTTCAGCTGGAAGACGACCTCCAGCTCGCCGGGCGTCTCCACCCGGTCGATGTTGCTGAGCAGCGAGACCGGGCCGTTCTCGAAGTTGATGGCGCGGGCGCGCTCGACGGAGAACTTGACGTCCTCGGCGGTCAGCGCGTGGCCGTTGGAGAACTTCAGGCCGCTGCGCAGGGTGCAGCGGAACTGCTCGTTCTTGCGGTCGCCCCAGGTGCACTTGGAGGCGGCGTCGGGCACGGGCGTGGTGCCGGAGCGCGGCAGCCGCAGCAGCGTCTGGAAGGTGCTGTGCAGGACGTTCCAGGCGCCGATGTCGTACGCGGCGGCGGGGTCGAACGGCGCGGGGGCGTCCGTCGTCTCCTCGAACCGGTCGGTCGTGCCGATGACGATGGCGCCGCCGCCCTTGCCGGCTCCGTCGCTCCCGCCGCAGGCGACGAGCACGGGGGCCAGCAGGGCTGCCACGGTCGGCAGCACCAACGTCTTGCGGTTCATTGTGCGGGGTTCTCCCTGTGATGCGATCGGTCCCCGGGACCCTACCGGCGAGCGGTGCGCGGGCCCACGGGCAAGCCGTGAAGTTCTCGCGAAAAGATTAGTGCCGGGTGCCGGTGCCACCGGAACACGGAGAAGTTGACGCGATATCACGCGGCGATAACAGCGGCGGGTTTCCCCGATATGCGGACACCGGAACGAATCCCGCACTCGATCATCAATCGGGACACAAGGGTGCGCTTCAACCCGCGAGGACGTGCCGTCCGGTGATCATTTCCGCACGCAACGCCGCCGCGGGCGGTGACGAAGGTCACTCGGGCGACTTTCCCGCGGCCGCGGGAATTAAGTCACCGCATTCGTCACGGAAAACACTCGTTCCGGCGCCCAGAGTTCCTTGAACTTTCCGCGGGGCACGCTCAGTGAACGGGAGAGTGCATTCCCGTGATCAGGCCCCGGAGAAAACCGAGATCCACTTCCTCGAGGGAGCTCACGACGGTCCGCCCGGCGGCCGGCGGGATCTCCCCGACCGACGGCACCGCCACCACCCGGCAGCCGGCCGCCTCCGCGGCCCGCACCCCGGTCAGGG
This sequence comes from Streptomyces sp. URMC 127, assembly GCF_051386535.1. Taxonomy (NCBI): domain Bacteria; kingdom Bacillati; phylum Actinomycetota; class Actinomycetes; order Kitasatosporales; family Streptomycetaceae; genus Streptomyces; species Streptomyces sp. URMC 127. Next base: position 44,945 of record NZ_JBPQTW010000005.1, on the reverse strand, counting down.
TGTCCTCGATGACCGCGCACCGGCCCGGCTCCGCGCCGAGCCGCGCGGCAGCCAGCAGATACGGGTCGGGGTGCGGCTTGGTGCGCTCGATCTCGTCGCCCGCGACGGTCAGCGCGAAGTTCTCCGGGCCCAGGGAGACCAGGACGCGGTCGATGATCTCGCGGTGCGAGGCCGAGACCAGGGCGGTGGGGATCTTGTGGGCGGCGAGCTCGGCGAGCAGTCTGCGGGCGCCCGGCATCAGCGGCACCCCGCGCCCGATCATCTCGGAGAAGCGCGTGTTGAGCAGGACGGTGAGCTCGGTCAGGGCGATCTTCGCGCCCGTGGCCCGGATGAGGAAGGAGGCGCTGCGCGCCATCGGGCCGCCCACCACGACCTCGCGGTACTCCTCCAGCAGCTGGTGACCCAGCTCGGCGAAGACGGCGACCTCCACCTCCCACCAGAACCCCTCCGTGTCGACGAGGGTGCCGTCCATGTCGAGCAGGACCGCCTGCAGGGCGGAGCCGGCGGCCGCACGGGGCGGGGCAACGGGGATGCTGCTGGTCATCCGGGCACACCTCCTGAGGGGACGAGAAGGCCGGTTCGCGCGGCCCCGGGCCTCGTCCTCGGGCCCCTCGGGCTCCTCCTCGGACGGCGCCGCCTCGTCCTTCGCCGGGCGCTGCGGGCGGGTGCGCCCGCTGGTGGTGTCGCGCAGGTACGAGCCGTCGCCGGGCTGCGGGTCGCGGCGGCGCAGATAGCGCTCGAACTCGCGGGCGATGGCCTCGCCGGAGGCCTCCGGCAGGTCGGCGGTGTCGCGCGCCTCCTCCAGGGACTGCACGTACTCGGCGACCTCGCTGTCCTCGGCCGCCAGCTGGTCGACGCCCAGCTGCCAGGCCCGCGCGTCCTCCGGCAGCTCGCCGAGCGGGATGCGCAGGTCGATCAGGTCCTCCAGGCGGTTCAGGAGCGCCAGGGTGGCCTTCGGGTTCGGCGGCTGGGAGACGTAGTGCGGGACGGCGGCCCACAGGCTCACCGCCGGGACGCCCGCGTGGGTGCAGGCCTCCTGGAGGATGCCGACGATCCCGGTCGGGCCCTCGTAGCGGGACTCCTCCAGATCCATGGTCCGCGCGAGGTCGGGGTCGGAGGTGACGCCGCTGACCGGAACGGGCCGGGTGTGCGGGGTGTCCCCCAGCAGCGAGCCCAGGACGACCACCAGCTCCACGCCGAGCTCGTGGGCGAAGCCCAGGATCTCGTTGCAGAACGAGCGCCAGCGCATGCTCGGCTCGATGCCGCGCACCAGCACGAGGTCGCGGGACGCGCCCTTGCCGTCGCCGCCGGTGCGCACGACGGACAGCCTGGTCGTCGGCCACGTGACCTTGCGGACCCCGCCGTCGAGCCAGACCGTGGGGCGGTTGACCTGGAAGTCGTAGTAGTCCTCGGCGTCGAGCGCGCCGAAGACCTCGCCCTTCCACTCCCGGTCCAGGTGCGCGACCGCGCTGGAGGCGGCGTCCCCCGCGTCGTTCCAGCCCTCGAAGGCACAGATCATGACCGGGTCGATCAGCTCGGGTACCCCCTCAAGCTCGATCACCCAGCGCCTCCTTCCGACCGGGCCCCCTGCGGCGGCTCCGGTTGCTGTTCCTTGCGGATTTTTCTGCTGCTCTGTTGTGCGACCCCAAGACTACGACTTCCCTGCTGCCCGGTCGCAGCCCCTGTACGGGCTCTTCCTCAGCCCCTTGCCCCCCAGCCGTTCCGGTAGGCACGCCAGTCGTCCTCGGTGGCGGCGAAGTCCACGTAGAGCGCCAGCCCGAACCGCTGCCGGCCCCGGTCCTCCCGGGACAGGCCGAGCCGGGCGCCGCGGACGGCCGCCGCGGCCGTCTCGGCGTGACCGTGGTGGCCCAAGTCGTCGGTGTGGTAGAAGGGCAGGCCCATCAGCAGGTCGGTGCCGGCGGGCGTGACCTGCAGGGCGAGCTCGGTCTGCCGGGCGACGTAGCCGCCGTAGAGGCTCTCGACCGGCAGCGCCGTGTCGTACGACATGACCGCGATCTGGTCGGTGCGGCGCGCGACTTGGGCGAAGTAGCGCTGTGTCCACCACTTGGGACTGCCGGCCAGGCGCGCGGCGGCGTGCATCGCGGGCACCGGGTCGATCTGCTGGGCGGCGACCGAGAGCACTCCCCCGGCGTCACGCACCGCCGGGTGCAGGGCGTCCAGCAGGGCGAGGAAGTCGCGGTCGCCGGTGCGGACCGGCTCGACGTCGAGGTGGACGCCTTCGAAGCCCGCCCGCATGACCTGCCGCGCGCTTGTGACGACCGCGGCGCGGGCGCGCGGGTCGTCCAGGCGCAGGCCGTTGCGGCCCTCGCCGGGGCGCACCAGCTTGTCGCCCAGCCAGGCCTGGATGCGCACGCCGGGCAGTTCGCGGTGCAGGACGCCGATCATCCGGCGGGCGTCCGGATAGGCGGTGGCGGGCAGGGTGCCGTCGTGCTCCAGCGGCCCGGCGTGAATGTACAGGTCGCGCATGCCGGTGCCGGCGACGTTGCGCTTGAGCTCGGCGATGTCCGCGGGCCCGCGCCGGCCGTCGAGCCACGCGTGGCCGAGCCAGACGGCGTCCCGGCCGCGGGTGACGGCGTCGGCCGCGGGCGTCCCGGCGTACGAGGCCCGCAGGGCGCTGCCCGCGGCGACGACGGGCACCAGCACCACCAGGACGAGCGCCACCGCGACCCGTATCGCCGTCTTCTTCCCGGGGCGCCACGCGCGCACCCTGGCCGCCAGGGAGCGGCCGGCCTGCTTCGTCATCTCGTCCCCCTCGTTTTCTGTAGGGACGAGAAGAAGACCAGGTCAGTTGCCCTGTGGCGGAAAACGCCCGGGGGCGGGACACCGAGCGTGTCCCGCCCCCGGGGCCCGCGGCGGCTGCCGGCGGGCCGCGAAGATCAGCCCTTGTCGGCCAGCATGTCCTTGACCCGGGCGCGGACGTTCTCGTCGTCCAGGCCGCGGATGGTCAGGGTCGTGCGGCGGCGCAGGACGTCGTCGACGGTCTCGGCCCACTCGTGGTCGCGGGCGTAGACGACCTGGGCCCAGATCTCCGGGCCGTCGGGGTGGATGCGCTCGCCGAGCTCGGGGTTCTCGTTGACCAGGCGCGCGATGTCGAAGGACAGCGAGCCGTAGTGCGAGGCGAGGTGGCGGGCCGTCAGCGGGTCCATGCGGGCGCCGGGCTCGCGGTCGACGAGCAGGCGGTGCGCGACCGCGTTGGGGTTGGCGACGCCGGGCAGCGGGGTGCGGCGCACGAGGCTGGAGATGGGCTCCATGTCCTCGGTCAGCGGGCTGCCGGGCACCTGGGCCAGCTTCTTCATGACCGTACGGCCGATGTGACGGTAGGTCGTCCACTTGCCGCCGGCGACGGAGAGCATGCCGCCCTTGCCCTCGGTGACGACCGTCTCGCGCTTGGCCTGGGCGACGTCGCCCGGGCCGCCGGGCAGCACGCGCAGGCCGGCGAAGGCGTACGTCATGAGGTCGCGGTCGAGGTCCGCGTCCTGGATGGAGAACGCCGCCTCGTCGAGGATCTGCTGGATGTCCTCCTCGGTGGCGCGCACGTCCGCCGGGTCGCCCTCGTACTGGGTGTCGGTGGTGCCCAGCAGCAGCTGGTCCTCCCACGGCAGGGCGAAGGTGATGCGGTACTTGTCGATCGGGGTGGCCATGGCGGCCTTCCAGGGCGACTTGCGCTTCATCACGATGTGCGCGCCCTTGGAGAGACGGATCGACGGCGCGGCGCCCTTGTCTTCCAGCTTGCGCAGGTGGTCCACCCACGGGCCGGTGGCGTTGAGGACGACGCGCGCGTCGATGCCGAACTCGGTGCCGTCCAGGCGGTCCTTGAGCTCGGCGCCGGTGACCTTGCCGTGCGTAAAGCGCAGGCCGGTCACCTCGGCGTGGTTGAGCACCACGGCACCGGACTCGACCGCCGCGCGGACCGTCATGACGGCCACGCGGGAGTCGTTCATCTGGTGGTCGTAGTAGACCGCGACGGCCTTCAGGTTGTCCGTGCGCAGACCGGGGTTGTCGGCCTTGGCCTTGGCCGGGGAGATCACCTTGCCGACGCCGTCGCCGAAGGCGGACAGCGCCGAGTAGGCGAAGACACCGGCGCCGAGCTTGGCCGCGCCGACCGGGCCGCCCTTGTACACGGGCAGGTAGAAGGTGAGCGGGTTGACCAGGTGCGGGGCCACGTCCTTGGCCAGCACCCGCCGCTCGTGGTGGTTCTCCGCCACCAGCTTGACCGCGCCGGTCTGCAGGTAGCGCAGACCGCCGTGGACGAGCTTGGAGGAGGCGGAGGAGGTGGCGCCGGCGAAGTCGCCGGCGTCCACCATCGCGACCCGCAGACCGGACTGCGCGGCGTGCCAGGCCACCGAGGTGCCCAGGATGCCGCCACCGATCACCAGGAGGTCGTACGTCGCCTTGGACAGCCGTTCCCGGGTCTCGGCGCGGCCCGGGTTGGCGCCGGCAGCCGGGTGCGTTCCCAGGGTCGGAACGCTCTGCGGGGTTGTCATGATTACTCCTCGTCCTCGATCCAGCCCATGGTCCGCTCGACGGCCTTGAGCCAGTTCTTGTACTCGCGGTCACGCGTGTCCGCGTCCATGCGGGGGGTCCACTCGGCGGCCCGGCGCCAGTTGGCGCGCAGCGCGTCGGTGTCCGGCCAGAAGCCGACGGCCAGGCCGGCGGCGTAGGCAGCGCCGAGGCAGGTCGTCTCGGCGACCATCGGGCGCACGACGGGTGCGTCCAGGAAGTCCGAGAGGGTCTGCATCAGCAAGTTGTTGGAGGTCATGCCGCCGTCGACCTTGAGTGCGGTCAGCTCGACGCCGGAGTCCTTGGTCATGGCGTCGGTGATCTCGCGGGTCTGCCAGGCGGTGGCCTCGAGCACGGCGCGGGCGATGTGCGCCTTGGTGACGTAGCGGGTCAGGCCCGCGATCACACCGCGCGCGTCGGAGCGCCAGTAGGGGGCGAACAGGCCGGAGAAGGCCGGCACGAAGTAGGCGCCGCCGTTGTCCTCGACGGAGCTGGCGAGCGTCTCGATCTCGGCGGCGCTCTTGATGAGGCCCATCTGGTCGCGCATCCACTGCACGAGGGAGCCGGTGACGGCGATGGAGCCCTCGAGGGCGTAGACGGGCTTCTGGTCGCCGATGCGGTAGCCGACGGTGGTCAGCAGGCCGTTGTAGGACTGGACGGGCTCGTCACCGGTGTTCATCAGCATGAAGGTGCCGGTGCCGTAGGTGGACTTGGCCTCGCCCTTGTCGTAGCAGGTCTGGCCGAAGAGGGCCGCCTGCTGGTCGCCGAGGGCGGAGGCGACGGGCACGCCGGCGAGGGCGCCGCCCTTGGCCGTGCCGTAGACCTCGGCGGAGGAGCGGATCTCCGGCAGCACGGCGGCCGGGATCTCCATGGAGGAGAGGATGCGCTCGTCCCACTCCAGGGAGCGGAGGTTCATCAGCATGGTGCGGGAGGCGTTGGTGACGTCCGTGACGTGCACGCCGCCGTCGGCGCCGCCGGTGAGGTTCCAGATGACCCAGGAGTCCATGGTGCCGAAGAGGATCTCGCCGCGCTCGGCGCGCTCGCGCAGGCCCTCGACGTTGTCCAGCAGCCAGCGGACCTTCGGGCCGGAGAAGTAGGAGGCCAGCGGCAGGCCCGTCTCGCGGCGGAAGCGGTCCTGGCCGACGTTGCGGCCGAGCTCCTTGCACAGGGCGTCGGTGCGGGTGTCCTGCCAGACGATGGCGTTGTAGACCGGCTCGCCCGTGTTCTTGTCCCACAGCAGCGTGGTCTCGCGCTGGTTGGTGATGCCGATGGCCTTGACGTCGGCGGCGGTGATGCCGGCCTTCTCGACGGCGCCGGCGACGACCTCCTGGACGTTGGTCCAGATCTCCTTGGCGTCGTGCTCGACCCAGCCCGGCTTCGGGAAGATCTGCTCGTGCTCCTTCTGGTCGACGGAGACGATGCGGCCGTCGCGGTCGAAGACGATGCAGCGGGAGGAGGTGGTGCCCTGGTCGATCGCCGCGATGAACGGGCCCTGGTTGTGCGCGTCGGTCATGGTGTGTCTGCTCCTGAAGGGTCGGAAGGGTCTCGGCGGGTGATCAGAACGCGATCTTGTGGATGCCTGCGGCCAGGGCGGCGCCGATGAGCGGGCCGGCCACCGGGATCCAGGCGTAGCCCCAGTCGGAGCCGCCCTTGTTCGGCAGCGGCAGCAGCGCGTGCACGATGCGCGGGCCGAGGTCGCGGGCCGGGTTGATGGCGTAACCGGTCGGGCCGCCGAGCGAGAGGCCGATGCCGACGACGACGAAGGCGACCATCAGGGTGCCCGTGCCGCTGGTGGCCAGGCCCTTGGTCAGACCCATGGTGAGGATGAACAGCACCAGGGCGGCGGTGCCGATGATCTCGGTGACGAGGTTCTGCACCGCGTTGCGGATCTCGGGGCCGGTGGAGAAGATGCCCAGCACCGGGCCGGCCTGCGGGGTCGCGGTCTGGTCGACCATGCCCTCGGCGGGGTTGAGGGTGGCGACGAGCTCCGGGTCCGTCAGGTGGGCCTTGAACTGACCGTAGTAGGCGAGCCACACCAGGGCGGCGCCGATCATCGCGCCGAGCAGCTGGGAGCCGATGTAGAGCGGCACGTCCTTCCACTCGGTCGCGCCGTCGATGGCGAGGCCGAGGGTGACGGCGGGGTTGAGGTGCGCACCGGACTTGGCGCCGATGTAGGCACCGGTCAGCACGGCGAAGCCCCAGCCGAACGTGATGGCGAGCCAGCCCGCGTTCTGCGCCTTCGAACGCTTCAGGGTGACGGCGGCGCAGACGCCGCCGCCGAGCAGGATCAACACTGCGGTACCGATGAGCTCACCGGTGAAGATGTCGGAGCTGGACACCCGCGACTCCTTTGTCCTTCGTCCAGGGGAAGGCGGACCCCGGGTCCCTCCGGTGGTCCGCAGCTCTCCGATGGAGAGCTTCGATCGGCCCGCGGCAGTGTCCACCATAGCGAATATTGTCGTTAGGTGTTCGACAATGCCGACCGATGCACGGCAGTTTTCTGCACGGTTAAGGGCCCGTCAAGAGTCCTGTGACCGAAAACTCTCGGCAGGAGTGGCTGAAAACTGCCGTATCGGACACACGCGGTTACCGACCAGTAGTACCCAGTAGTCACTTCCGGGCACAACAAAGTCCCCGGCGTCAGAAGCGGCCCGCGCCCAGGTCGCGGGAGACGGCGCGGGCACAGTCGCGGACGGCGGCGACCAGCTGCGCGCGCAGCTCGCCGTCCTCGCACACCCGCTCCACCGCGCCCGTGATGCCGACGGCCCCCACGGGCATCCGGTGCCGGTCGTGGATGGGGGCGGCCACCGAGGCCACGCCCTCCCAGGTCTCCTCGACGTCCGCGGCCCAGCCGCGGGCGCGGGTCAGGTCCAGCACGCCCTCCAGATCGGGCAGCGACGTGACGGTCGAGGCGGTGAACGCCTCGCGCTCGGCCTCCAGCAGCTGGCTGTGCGCCACCGGGTCGTAGGCGCACAGCACCTTGCCGAGGGCCGTGCTGTGCAGCGGCTGCATGGCGCCGACCTCCAGCACCTGACGGCTGTCGTCCGGCCGGAAGACGTGGTGGACGATGAGGACGCCCTGCTGGTGCAGGACACCCAGATAGACGCTCTCGCCGCTGGAGCGGGCCAGGTCGTCCGCCCACAGCAGGGCCCGGGCGCGCAGCTCGTGCACGTCCAGGTAGCTGTTGCCCAGGCGCAGCAGCTCGGCGCCGAGCTGGTAGCGCCCCGAGGCGGGGTCCTGTTCGACGAAGCCCTCCTGCTGCAGCGTGCGCAGGATGCCGTGGGCGGTGCCCTTGGCCAGCCCGAGCGCGGAGGCCACATCGGACAGTCCCAGCCGTCGTTCGCCCCCCGCGAGCAGCCGTAGCATCGCTGCCGCCCGTTCGAGCGACTGGATGGTCCGTGCCATCGCTCAACCTCCTCCGAAATGCCCGTTCGGCATTGCTGAACACTATCGGCCCATGCCGACCAGGAGATAGCTGACCGGCGGCTGGACCATGATCGCCGAGTGGTGGCGGGCCGCTCCGCCCGGCCCCACCGGGACGCGTGCATCGTGCAGCCGTCGGCGCTTTCCGGCGTATCCATCGCGTATCCGAGGGGTGAAACACCCGCCCCGGATTCCGGTTTCTGCGGTTACGCTGACGGCGTGCGCCTTCTTCCGGAGGGCGCAAAGCCGACAGCCGTCGCAACCCCGGGAGCACTTCCATGGCCTCGTTCACGCCATCGTCCGCAAGCACCGCCCGAGCCTCCGAACTGCGGGAGGCGCTCGCCTCCCGGGTCGTCGTGGCCGACGGGGCCATGGGCACGATGCTCCAGGCTCAGGACCCGAGCATGGAGGACTTCCAGCAGCTCGAAGGCTGCAACGAGATCCTGAACGTCACCCGCCCCGACATCGTCCGCTCCGTCCACGAGGCGTACTTCGCGGTGGGCGTGGACTGCGTGGAGACCAACACCTTCGGTGCCAACTTCGCCGCCCTCGGCGAGTACGACGTCGCGCACCGCATCTTCGAGCTCTCCGAGGCGGGCGCCCGCGTCGCCCGCGAGACCGCCGACGACTTCACCGCCCGCGACGGGCGCACCCGCTGGGTGCTGGGCTCGGTGGGCCCCGGCACCAAGCTGCCGACGCTCGGTCACGCCCCCTACACCCGCCTGCGCGACGCCTACCAGCAGAACGTCGAGGGCCTGGTCACCGGCGGCGTCGACGCGATCCTCGTGGAGACCACCCAGGACCTGCTGCAGACCAAGGCCTCGGTGATCGGCGCCCGCCGCGCGATGACGGCCCTGGGCGCGGACCTTCCACTGCTCGTCCAGGTGACCGTCGAGACCACCGGCACGATGCTCCTGGGCTCCGAGATCGGCGCGGCGCTGACCGCCCTGGAGCCGCTGGGCATCGACATGATCGGCCTCAACTGCGCCACCGGCCCCGCCGAGATGAGCGAACACCTGCGCTACCTCTCGCGCCACGCACGCACCCGCGTCTCGGCCATGCCCAACGCCGGCCTGCCGGTCCTGGGCAAGGACGGCGCGCACTACCCGCTCACCCCGGCCGAGCTCGCGGACGCCCACGAGACCTTCGTGCGGGAGTACGGCCTCTCCCTCGTCGGCGGCTGCTGCGGCACGACCCCGGAGCACCTGCGCCAGGTGGTCGAGCGCGTCCGCGGGCTCGCGCCGACCGAGCGGCAGCCGCGTCCCGAGCCGGGCGCCGCCTCGCTCTACCAGACCGTCCCCTTCCGCCAGGACACCTCGTACCTGGCCATCGGCGAGCGGACGAACGCCAACGGCTCGAAGAAGTTCCGCGAGGCCATGCTGGACGGCCGCTGGGACGACTGCGTGGAAATGGCCCGCGACCAGATCCGCGAGGGCGCCCACCTGCTCGACCTGTGCGTGGACTACGTGGGCCGCGACGGCGTGGCGGACATGGCCGAGATCGCCGGCCGCTTCGCCACCGCCTCGACGCTGCCCATCGTGCTGGACTCCACCGAACCGGCCGTCATCCAGGCCGGCCTGGAGAAGCTGGGCGGCCGCGCCGTCATCAACTCCGTCAACTACGAGGACGGCGACGGCCCCGACTCCCGCTTCGCCCGGATCACCCGGCTGGCGGTCGAGCACGGCGCCGCGCTCATCGCGCTCACCATCGACGAGGAGGGCCAGGCCCGCACCGTCGAGAAGAAGGTCGAGATCGCGGAGCGGCTGATCGCCGACCTCACGGGCAACTGGGGGGTCCAGGAGTCGGACATCCTCATCGACTGCCTCACCTTCACCATCTGCACCGGGCAGGAGGAGTCCCGCAAGGACGGCATCGCCACCATCGAGGCGATCCGCGAGCTCAAGCGCCGCCACCCCGACGTGCAGACCACGCTGGGCCTGTCGAACATCTCCTTCGGCCTCAACCCGGCCGCCCGGATGGTCCTCAACTCCGTCTTCCTGGACGAGTGCGTCAAGGCCGGCCTGGACTCGGCCATCGTCCACGCCTCGAAGATCCTGCCCATCGCCCGCCTGGACGAGGAGCAGGTCAAGGTCGCCTCCGACCTCATCTACGACCGCCGCAGCGAGGGCTACGACCCGCTGCAGCGCCTGCTGGAGCTCTTCGAGGGCGTGGACACCAAGTCCATGAAGGCGGGCAAGGCCGAGGAGCTGGCGGCGCTCCCCCTGGAGGAGCGGCTGCGCCGCCGGATCATCGACGGCGAGAAGAACGGCCTGGAGGCGGATCTCGACGCGGCGCTGGCCGAGCGCCCGGCGCTGGACATCGTCAACGACACGCTGCTGGAGGGCATGAAGGTCGTCGGCGAGCTGTTCGGCTCGGGCCAGATGCAGCTGCCGTTCGTGCTGCAGTCGGCCGAGGTGATGAAGTCGGCGGTGGCCTATCTGGAACCGCACATGGAGAAGTCCGACGCCGAGGGCAAGGGCACCATCGTGCTGGCCACGGTCCGCGGCGACGTCCACGACATCGGCAAGAACCTGGTCGACATCATCCTGTCCAACAACGGCTACAACGTCGTCAACCTGGGCATCAAGCAGCCGGTCTCGGCGATCCTGGAGGCCGCCGAGGAGCACCGGGCCGACGTCATCGGCATGTCCGGGCTGCTGGTGAAGTCCACCGTGATCATGAAGGAGAACCTGGAGGAGCTCAACCAGCGCAAGCTGGCGGCCACCTACCCGGTGATCCTCGGCGGGGCGGCCCTGACCCGCGCCTACGTCGAGCAGGACCTGCACGAGATCTACGACGGCGAGGTGCGCTACGCCCGCGACGCCTTCGAGGGCCTGCGGCTGATGGACGCGCTGATCGCCGTCAAGCGCGGCGTGCCGGGCGCCACCCTGCCGGAGCTCAAGCAGCGGCGGGTGGCGAAGAAGGCGGTGGCCGCCGTCCCCGAGGCGGAGGAGCCGAAGGGCTCCGTCCGCTCCGACGTCGCCGTCGACAACCGCGTGCCCGAGCCGCCGTTCTGGGGCACCCGCGTCGTCAAGGGCATCCCGCTGAAGGACTACGCGTCCTGGCTGGACGAGGGCGCGCTGTTCAAGGGCCAGTGGGGCCTGAAGCAGGCCCGCGCCGGCGGCCCCACCTACGAGGAGCTCGTGGAGAGCGAGGGCCGGCCGCGGCTGCGCGGCTGGCTGGACAAGCTCCACACCGAGAACCTGCTCGAAGCGGCCGTCGTCTACGGCTACTTCCCCTGCTACTCCAAGGGCGACGACCTCATCCTGCTGGGTGAGGACGGCACCGAGCGCACCCGCTTCACCTTCCCGCGGCAGCGGCGCGGGCGCCGGCTGTGCCTCGCCGACTACTTCCGCCCGGAGGAGTCCGGCGAGAAGGACGTGGTGGGCCTGCAGGTGGTCACGGTCGGCTCGCGGATCGGGGAGGCCACGGCCGAGCTGTTCGCCTCCGACGCCTACCGCGACTACCTCGAACTGCACGGCCTGTCCGTCCAGCTGGCCGAGGCCCTGGCCGAGTACTGGCACGCCCGGGTGCGCGCCGAGCTCGGCTTCGGCGGGGAGGACCCGAAGGACGTCGAAGACATGTTCGCCCTGAAGTACCGCGGGGCGCGCTTCTCCCTGGGCTACGGCGCGTGCCCGGACCTGGAGGACCGCGCCAAGATCGCGGAGCTGCTGCAGCCGGAGCGGATCGGGGTGCACCTCTCCGAGGAGTTCCAGCTGCACCCGGAGCAGTCCACCGACGCGATCGTCATCCACCACCCCGAGGCGAAGTACTTCAACGCGCGCTGAGCGAAACGCCCGAGGGCCGGGTGCGCACCGCTCCGCGGTGCGCACCCGGCCCTCTTGGCCGTCGTTGCGGTTCAGCGCGTCACAGCGCCACGCCGAGGAGTGCGTCGGCGACGCGGGAGACGAGGCCGGGCGCGCCCTCGTCCGTGCCGCCGCCGGCGGCCTGGGCGGCCGCCCAGCGGTCGATGGCCGCGAGGGCGCGGGGCGAGTCGAGGTCGTCCGCGAGGGCCTCGCGGACCTCCTCCACCAGCGCGTCCGCGGACGGGCCGTCGGGGCGCGAGACCGCGGCGCGCCAGCGGCCGAGGCGCTCGACGGCCTCGTGCAGGACGGCGTCGGTCCACTCCCAGTCGGCGCGGTAGTGGTGCGCGAGGAGCGCGAGGCGGATCGCGGCGGGGTCGACGCCGTCGCGGCGCAGGGCCGAGACGAAGACGAGGTTGCCCTTGGACTTGGACATCTTCTCGCCGTGGAGCGCGACCATGCCGGCGTGGACGTAGGTCCTGGCGTAGGGGTGCTCGCCGGTGAGGACCTGGGCGTGCGAGGCGCCCATCTCGTGGTGCGGGAAGACCAGGTCGGAGCCGCCGCCCTGGACGTCGAAGCCCATGCCGAGGTGCTCCAGGGCGATGGCCACGCACTCGATGTGCCAGCCGGGGCGGCCGGGGCCGAGCGAGGCGCCGTCCCAGCTGGGCTCGCCCGGGCGGGCGGCCATCCACAGCATGGGGTCGAGCGGGTTCTTCTTGCCCGGGCGGTCCGGGTCGCCGCCGCGCTCGGCGGAGAGCAGGCGCATGGCCTCGGCGTCGAGGCCGGAGACCTCGCCGAAGCGGGTGTCGGACCCGACGGAGAAGTAGATGTCGCCGTCGAGCTCGTAGGCGGCGCCGGCCTCGCGCAGGCGCTCCACCAGCGGGACGATCTTGGGTATGGATTCGACGGCACCGATGTAGTGCCGCGGCGGGAGCATCCGCAGGGCGGTCATGTCCTCGCGGAAGAGGGCGGTCTCCCGCTCGGCGAGCTCGGCCCAGTCGTCACCGTTGGCGACGGCCCGCTCCAGCAGCGGGTCGTCGATGTCGGTGACGTTCTGGACGTAGTGAACCTGCCGCTTGGTGTCGAGCCACACGCGCTGAACGAGGTCGAACGCGTTGTAGGTCGCCGCGTGTCCCATGTGGGTCGCGTCGTACGGCGTGATGCCGCAGACGTAGATACGGGCGACGGGGCCGGGGACGAGGGTCACCCGTCCGCCGGTCGCGGTGTCGTGGATCCGGAGGTCGCGGCCACTGCCGGGCAGGGCGGGAACCTCAGAAGCGGGCCAGGCATGCATGTCACGAGCGTAACCGGACGCATGTTCCGGATACGAACCGGATCCGGCTCTTGGCCGAACAGGCCCTCTTGCGCGGGGGCGCTGCGCTGTGCATGCACATGCCCGCTCGGCGCGGCGCGGCGCCCGGACAGCTCACGGCTACGGACCCCCGCGCCGCTTGTCGGACGGCTCACTGCTCGGGGCCGCATCGCCGTCCGGACAGCTCGCCGCTCGGGGGCCGCACTCATGTCGAGCCCGTCCGGCGCTTGAGGACGAGGCCCGCCAGGGCCGGTGGCAGTGACCGGCGGCTCACACCGGCGGCCACGGAATCGCGGGCCACTGCCCGGACGGCTCACGGTGCCGCCCCGTGCGGAGCAGCTCCGCCACCCGCGCCCGCCGTGCCGCGATCTCCTCCGCCGTGATCAGCTCGGCGAGCCGCTCCACCAAGGGGCCCCCGTCGGCCAGATTGGCCGAAAGACGCCGCAGCGCCTCCACGGCCTCCTCCGTGAGCGGCTCGCCCGCCCAGCCCCACAGCAGCGTGCGCAGCTTGTCGTCCGCGTTGAAGGTCACTCCGTGATCGATCGCATAGAGCCGGCCGTCCGCGGCCGGGAGGAGGTGGCCGCCCTTGCGGTCACCGTTGTTGATCACGGCGTCCAGCACCGCCAGCCGGCGCAGCCGCTCGTCGTCGGCGTGCACGAGCAGCGCCGTGCGCTCCTCGCCCACCTCCGCGAGGCCGACGGCCTTCCAGCCCGGCTCGGGCTCCTCGCCCTCGACGAGCGCGAGCAGCGCGGAGTCCTCGGCAGAGACCTCGATCCACAGCTGGCACATGCCCCGGCCGTACGGCCCGTCGCGCAGCACCGTGGGCGGGACGAGGCCCCATCCCATGGCCTCGGAGAGCTCGTAGGCGGCGACCTCGCGCTGGGCGAGGGTGCCGTCGGGGAAGTCCCACAGCGGGCGCTCGCCCGCGACGGGCTTGTAGACGCAGGCGGCGCTCACGCCCTCGTACTCGACCGTGCAGTACAGCACCGCGTTGGACGCGCCGGAGATCCGGCCACGGACCGTCAGCTCACCCTTGGCCAGCAGTTCCTGCGGGCTCACGCGCCGCGGCGGTATCCGTTCTGGCGCGGACATACGTGTCCTTCCGGGTCGAGCGGCAGACTGCACAGCGGGCACGGCGGGCGGCCGGCGTTCACGACCTCCAGGGCGCGCTTGGCGAAGGCGCGGGCCATGGTGCCGGTGATGCGGACGCGCAGCATCGGCGGGCCGTTCGCCTCGTCCTGCAGGAGCCGCTCCTCGGCCTCGGCGAGGTCCTCGTCGGTGTCGGCGTCCAGCTCGACGAGGGCCTGGGCCTCGACGATCATGCGCTGGTGCTCGCCGTCCCAGGCCAGCGCCATGGTGCCGACGCGGAACTCCTCCTCGATGGGGGTCTCCAGCGGGGCCGTGTCGGCGAGCTCGGCCGGGGCGACGGCGGGCACGGGGGCACTGCCGCCGGTGCGCCGGACGACCTCGTCCAGCAGCTCGTCGATGCGCTCGGCGAGCGCCTCGACCTGGGCCTTCTCCAGGGCGACGGTGGTGGTGCGGCCGGCCGCGGTGGCCTGCAGGAAGAAGGTGCGGCGGCCAGGCAGCCCGACCGTACCGGCGACGAAACGGTCCGGCGGGTCGTAGAGGAACACCTGACGGGACAACGTCCTGCTCCATTGGGTTCGGGCGGTTCGGGCCAACGTGGTGCGGGCTTGTCGTGCTCGGGCGGGCCCGGCGCCGGTCACGGCGTGACGGGCGGACCCTGCCGCGTCACCACCCTACTGCGCGCCACGATCACGGTGCCCCCGCCCCGCCCCCCACGACGCCGTCCTCCTCCGGGCGCCGCCCCTGCCCCGGCGTCTCCTCGTGCGGCGCGAGGCCGCGCAGGTCGCCGGTGTCGCCGAGGCGCACCAGGAAGGGACGGAGCCGGGTGTAGCGGATGGCGGTGACGGAGCAGGGGTCGACGGCGATGCGCTGGAAGAGGTCGAGGTGCAGGCCCAGGGCGTCGGCGACGAGGGCCTTGATGATGTCGCCGTGCGAGCACACCACGTAGCAGGCGTCGTGTCCGTGCCCGGCCTCCACGCGGGCGTTCCAGTCCCGTACGGCGTCGACGGCGCGGGCCTGCATGGCCCGTACGGACTCGCCGCCCGGGAAGGCGGCGGAGGACGGGTGGCGCTGGACGACCTCCCAGAGCGGTTCGCCCGTGAGCTCGGAGATCTTGCGGCCGGACCAGTCCCCGTAGTCGCACTCGCCGACGCGCTCGTCGGTGTGCAGGGGCAGGCCGGGGCGGGCGGCGAGGAGGGGCGCCAGGGTCTCGCGGCAGCGCTGGAGGGGGCTCGTGACGGCCGCCGCGAGCGGCACCTGCGCGAGCCGGGCCGGGAGGGCGGCGGCCTGGGCGGCGCCGCGCTCGTCCAGGGCGATGCCGGGGGTCCGCCCCGCGAGCACTCCCCCGGTGTTGGCGGTGGACCGGCCGTGCCGGACCAGGATCAGCGTGGGCATGGCCGCCAGCGTATTGCCTGTCCGGCGGAGCGTGGCGTGCGCGGGGGCGCCGCAGCCCGCGGATCCCGGCGGGCCCCCGGCACGGGATATTTCCGCGCCGCCCGCGCCCGGTGTCATGTGTACGCGGCCGATCGGCGGCAAAATGCCCTGCGTGATCGTGGACTGCGCCATCTACCGCAACGGACGCCGCACCGAGGGCCCCGCCGACTTCTCCGACGCCCTGGACGAGGCGCGGGCGGCGGGGGACTCCTTCCTGTGGGTCGGACTGCACGAGCCGACGGAGGAGGAGTTCGACCTCGTCACGAGCGAGTTCAACCTGCACCCACTGGCGGTTGAGGACGCGCTCAAGGCGCACCAGCGGCCGAAGCTGGAGGTCTACAACGGCTCGCTGTTCGTCGTGCTCAAGCCGGTCACGTACGACGACGACGCGGACACGGTGGCGACGGGCGAGCTGATGCTGTTCGTCGGCGACTCGTTCGTCGTGACCGTGCGGCACGGCGAGGGCAGCCCGCTCGCGCAGGTGCGGCAGCGGCTGGAGCACGAGCCGGAGGTGCTGCGGCACGGCCCGGCGTCGGTGCTGTACGCGGTGTGCGACGCCGTCGTCGACCACTACACCGAGGTCGCGGCGGAGCTCCAGCTGGACCTGGAGGAGCTGGAGGCGGAGGTGTTCGCCCCGCTGGGCGGCGACAACCGGACCATCGCGTCGCGGATCTACTCCTTCAAGCGCCAGGTGCTGGAGTTCCGGCGGGCCTCGGCGCCGCTGGCCGAGCCGGTGACGCGGCTGGCGGGCGTGGGCGTGCCGTTCGTGCCGGAGCGGTCGCAGCCGTTCTTCCGGGACGTCGGCGACCACCTGACGCGGGCGAACGAGTCCGTCGAGGGCCTGGACCGGCTGCTGTCGGACATACTGTCCGCCCACCTCGCGCAGATGGGCGTCCAGCAGAACGACGACATGCGCAAGATCTCGGCGTGGGCGGCGATGGCGGCCGTCCCGACGATGATCGCCGGGGTCTACGGCATGAACTTCACGCACATGTGGGAGCTGCGGCAGCCGTGGGGCTATCCGGCGGCCGTGCTGGTGATGGCGGGGCTGGTGTTCTGGCTGTACCGGCTGTTCAAGCGGCGCGGGTGGCTGTGAGGCCGCGGCCGGCGGCGAGGCCCGCCGTCAGGCGAACTCCGGCTCGGTGGCCGGGGTTCCGCCCAGTGCGTCGCGGCGTTCCGGCATGCGCAGGGTGACCATCCGCCGCCAGCCGACGAGCCGCTCGTAGGCGTACAGGGCCCGGATACCGAGGGACAGCGCGAGCGCCTTGGGCCGGGGCCAGCGCAGGATCGCGCCCATGTGCTCCATGACGGCCAGGCTCACGTCCCGGTAGATGCGCACCTCGGCGCGGGCGCACTCCCGCAGGGCAGCGCGGATGGTCCGGCCGTGGCCCAGGCGCGCCAGGCGCAGCAGCTCCTCGTGGCAGTACGAGAGGTGGTTGGTCTCGTCGTGGGCGATCATCCGGATCGCCCTGCCGACCTCGGGGTGGTCGCCGAAGTGCGTGGTGAGCATCTCCATCTGGTCGGCGGCGCGCTGCTCGGTGACGCGGCTGTGCGCGAGGTAGGTGACGATGTCCTCCTCGGTCAGCGGCTGCTCGCCGCGCAGGAGCGTGTGGGGCAGGCCGATGCCGCGGCGCTCCAGGAGCATCGTGTAGTCGGTGCCGGGCGGCACCGGGACGGGGTCGAGGCCGCGCTTGCGCAGCAGCGCCCGGAAGATGCGCCCGTGCTTGTCCTCGTCGGCGCCGTGCCGGGCGATCTTCGGTGCGAGCGCGCTCTGTCCGGCCGGGACCAGGGCGGCGATGCGGCCGTTCTCCCAGCCGCCCTGCGCCTCGCCGCTGGCGGCGAGGGAACAGAAGAGCCGGTACGCCTCGTCGTTGCCGAGGATCTCCTGGAACAGGCTTCTGGCCGAGAGCATGACGGGGCCCACCTCCGTTCGCGGCGCACTGGGCGTACGTCCCGTGGAACCCGAGTCAAGTGCCCTGCGCGTGCAGCGGCAATCGGGGGCGGTGTCCGCTCGGCCGAATGCGCGATGCCGGAGGCGGTGCGAGGCGCGTAACCAGGCGCCCGTACGGGCGTTGTCTTCTGTACCGGCCGTGGCGGGGAAGGCCCCCGAGCCCCCACCACGGCCGCTGGTCCGCTCTCCTGCCTCTCTCCCGTTACGCCAGGCCCGCGCGCTCCAGGGCCTCGACGCCCGCCCGCAGGCTCGCGATCCGCTCGTCCAGCGTGAAGCCGGCCGGGGCGAGGGAGAGGGTGGTCACGCCGGCCTCGGCGTAGGCCTGCATGCGGTCGGCGATGCGGTCCACGGAGCCGATGAGCGTGGTTGCGTCGATCAGTTCCCGCGGCACGGCCGCGGCAGCGCCCGCCTTGTCCCCGGCCAGGTACTTCTCCTGGATCTCGGCGGCGGCCTTCCCGTAGCCCATGCGCTGCGCCAGCTTGTTGTAGAAGTTCTGCTTGGCGCTGCCCATGCCGCCGACGTAGAGGGCGGTGTACGGGCGGAAGAGGTCGGCCAGGCCGTCGATGTCGTCGCCGACGGCCATCGGGACGGTCGGGACGATGTCGAAGCCGTCGAGTTCCTTGCCGGCCTTCGCGCGGCCGGCGCGGAGCGCGCCGAGCGTGGTCTCCTCGGCGTGCTCGGGGGCGAAGAAGACGAGCAGCGCGCCGTCGGCGATCTCGCCGGTCTGCTCCAGGTTCTTCGGGCCGATGGCGGCGATGTACAGCGGGATGTGCTCGCGGACGGGGTGGACGGTGAGCTTGATCGGCTTGCCCGGGCCGTCGGGGAGCGGCAGGGTCCAGTGCGCGCCCTCGTGCGTGAGGCGCTCGCGCGACATGGCCTTGCGGATGATCTCCACGTACTCGCGGGTGCGCGCCAGGGGCTTGTCGAACCGCACGCCGTACCAGCCCTCGGACACCTGCGGGCCGGACACGCCGAGGCCGAGCCGGAAGCGGCCGCCGGAGAGCGAGTCGAGGGTGGCCGCGGTCATCGCCGTCATGCTGGGCGTCCGGGCGGGGATCTGGAAGATGCCCGAGCCGACGTCGATGCGCTCGGTCTGCGCGGCGACCCAGGACAGGACGGTGGCCGCGTCGGAGCCGTAGGCCTCGGCGGCCCAGCAGACCGCGTAGCCCAGCCGGTCCGCCTCGCGGGCGACGGCGAGGTTGTCGGCGTCCATCCCCGCGCCCCAGTAGCCGAGGTTGATCCCGAGCTTCATGCGGCTCACGCGACTCATGCGGGCTCCCCTTACTGATCAGTAACGTCGTTGTTCCGGGGACTGTAGCGCGCCGTCGCGGGGTACGTCACCGGTCGGCCGGTGGGGCGTTGTCCACAGGCGGCCACGGGGCGGGCCGCGGCCAGTAACCTCAGCGCTCATGGAACTGAGGCATCTCGGCCGTACGGGCCTGCGAGTGTCCCGGCTCGGGCTCGGCACGCTCACCTGGGGCCGGGACACCGACGGGGGCGACGCCGCGGAGCAGTTGAAGACGTTCTGGGAGGCCGGCGGCACGCTGGTCGACACGGCGGACGTGTACGCGGACGGCGCCGCCGAGCACCTCCTCGGACGGCTGATGGAGGATCTCGTGCCGCGCCGCGACCTGGTCATCGCGACCAAGTCCGGCAGCGTCCCCGACCCCGACCGGCGCTTCGACGGCTCGCGCGGCCACCTGCTCACCGCGCTCGACGCCTCCCTGGAGCGGCTCGGCACCGATTACGTGGACCTGTGGCAGATCCACGCCTTCGATCCGCACACGCCCGTCGAGGAGACCCTCCAGGCGATCGACATCGCCGTCACCAGCGGCCGCGCCCGCTACGCCGGCGTCTCCAACTTCTGCGGCTGGCAGCTCGCCCGCGCCGCCACGTGGCAGCTCGCCGCGCCCGGCGTGCGCACCCGGCTGGCAAGCACCCAGATGGAGTATTCGCTGCTGCAGCGCGGCATCGAGCGCGAGGTGCTGCCGGCCGCGCTGGACCTCGGGATCGGGGTGCTGCCCTCCTCCCCGCTCGGCCGCGGCGTCCTCACCGGCAAGTACCGCCACGCGACGCCCGCCGACTCCCGCGGCGCCTCCGAGCACCTGGCGCCCTTCGTCGCCCCGTATCTGGACGAGACGGCGAGCCGCGTGGTCGACGCCGTCGCCACCGCCGCGGACGGCCTCGCCACGACGGCCCTGAAGGTCGCCCTCGCCTGGGTCCGCGACCGCCCCGGCGTCGTCGCCCCGATCGTCGGCGCGCGCACGGCGCAGCAGCTGCGGACCACGCTGTCAGTGGAGAGCCTTACGCTTCCCGACGAGATCTGCCGGGCGCTGGACGATGTCTCGGCGCCCGTGCACCGCTATCCCGATCAGGACTGGAGCACCCTGTGAACACCGATCGCCGCGCCGGCGACGCCCCCGCCCCCACGGACGGCTCTCCGGAGCCGGACTCCGCTCCCGGGCAGGAGCCGGGCTCCCCCGGGCGCGACGGTGAGCCGGCGTCCGCGCCCGAGCCGGGCGCCGGGCCGGCCGCGGGCTCCGCTCCCGGCGGCGAGCCCGCCGCCGTCCCGCGCGGCAGCGCCGGGGAGCCCGGCGCAGCACAAGCGCAGGGTGCCGGCCCTGTACCGGGCGGCACGCAGTCTCCCGGCGAGGGGCCGGCCTCGCACGGCAGCGCCGAGCGCACCGACGGGCCGCAGGCCGCGCACCACGCACCGGGCGGCCCCGGTGAGCCGGGCCCGGAGGGCCGCGGCAGGAGCGCCGTCGCCGAGGCGCTCGCCGCGGCCGTGCGGGCCGTGGAGAGCGGTGAGCGGTCCGCGGCGTCGTTCTTCACGGAGGCACCGCGGCCCGCGCCCGCGCGCAAGGCCGCGCCCGCACGGCCGCCCCGCCAGGCGGCCCCCGCGCCCGCGCCCGCCGCGGCCCACCGCATCGATGCCGAAGGCCTCGCCGGCATCCGGCAGGTCCTCGCCGCGGGCGGCGCGCCCGAACAGCTCGCGGGCCCCGCCGCCGAAGCGCTGGGCGAGCAGGCCGCCGAGGCCCTTCGCGAGGATCCCTGGCGGCTGCTGGCCGTCCCGGGCGTACGGCCCGAGCAGGCGGACGGCTTCGCGCGGGCCCTGCTGGGCCCGGAGGCCGGCCCCGGGGACGAGCGCCGGGCCCTGGCCCTGACCGGGTGGCTCCTGGAGCGCGCCGCGCTCGAAGGGCACACGGTCCTGGAGGCGTCCGCCCTGACCGCGGCCCTCGCCCGGCACTCCGTCCCGGATCCGGACGAGGCGCTGCAGTCCGCCATCGCCGAGGGCACGGTCCTGGTGTTCCAGGAGGCCGTGGAGCCCGCGCCGGGCTCCACCGCGCCCGCGGGCGAGGACGAGGAGGTCCCGGTGCGCCTGCTCCTGGGCCTCGACCGCTATGCCATGGCCGAGGAGAGCCTCGCCGACGGCCTGGCCCGGCTGGTCAGCACGTTCACGGCCGGGTCCGGCGAGTGGGAGGAGGCGGCCGCCGCCGCACCCACGCCCTCCGCGGCGGAGCTGATCCGCGCCGCGGCGGGCGCGGGCCTCGTCACGCACAGCGGCGGCGAGGCGGCCCGCGCCGAGCCGGCCGCCCTCGTCGCGGCGGCCCGCTCCCTGGGCCTGCGCGCCTGCGCCGCCGCGCACACCGAGGACGGCCGCCGGCGCCTGGCGGCCTCGGGTGACCCGGAAGCGGTCACGGTGGCGGGCCTGCTGTCCGGCGCCGAGGGCCCCGGCCGGGACGAGGACGGCGCCCTCGCCCTCGACCTGCTGGCCGTCCTGGACGCCCCGCAGCTCGATGTCGAAACGGCCGCCGTGCTGGTGGAGTCACTTGCCGACGGCACCCGCCTGGTGCTCAGCGGCGACCCGGCCGTGCTGTGGTCCGCCGGCCCGGGCCGGGTGTTCGCGGACGTGGTGGCGGCCCGCGTCTGCCCGGCGGTGGTCTCGCGCACGCCGGACGAGGGGCCGGTGGGCGAGCTGGTCTCCGGGATCGGCGTCGGCGAGCTGACGCAGCCGGAGGCCCCCGGCAAGGAGGTCGTGATCGTCCCCGTGCGGGATCCGGGCGAGGCCGTGCACCGGACGGTGCAGCTGGTCGCCGATTCCATCCCGCGGGCCATCGGCGTGCCCGCCGCGGAGACCCAGGTGATCACCCCGGGCCACGGCGGCCCCGCCGGCACCCGCGCGCTGAACGCGGCGCTGAAGGAGCGGCTGAACCCCGGCCCCGGCCGCTTCGGCGGCTTCGACCCGGGCGACCGCGTGGCGTACGTGCCGGCGCCGGGCCGCATGATCCCGGGCACCGTGGCCGCCGCGGAGCCGGACGGCCTGCGGCTGGACTGCGGCGGCTCCTCCGTGCTCGTGCCACGGGAGCGCGTGGCCGCCACGGTCCGCCACGGCTGGGCCGTCACCGCCCACCAGGCGGCCGGCAACCGCTGGCCGGCCGCCGTGGTGGTCCTGCCCGGCGACGCGGCCCGCACGCTCACGCGTGCGTGGGTCTACACCGCCTTCGGCCGGGCCGAGCGGCACCTGTCCGTCGTGCACGGCGTGGACCAGGCCCTGCCCCGCGCGGTCGCGGAGGTCCCGGCCAAGGAGCGGACGACGCGGCTGCGGGCCCTGCTGCGGGCCCAGGAGCACACGGCGGGATGAGTGCGTCCGGGCCCGGGCGGGAGCCCGGGCCCGGGGCCGGTCAGCGCTTCGGGCGCGAAGCCGGCGCGCCGCCGCCTCTCTCCGGGGCGCCGCCCACCTCGTCGTCCGCATCGTCGTCCGCATCGACATCGGCATCGACATCGACGTCCAGGAGGTCGTCCCCGTCGTCCGCGTCATCCGCGTCGTCGATGTCATCGACCTCGTCGTCACCGTCGTCGTCCAGGTCCTGCTCCTCGTCGAAGACCGCGCTGACGTCGAAACGGCAGATCACCCGCTGCGGATCGGCCTGGTCGAAGGGGGCCGGCAGCCACTCCCCCGGCTCGGCGGGGTCCTCCGCCGCGGTGACCCAGAGCGTGGAGTCGCCCTCCTCCAGGCCGAACTCCTTGTGCCGCGAGGCGATCTCGTCCGGCTCGTACTCGCCGAAGATCACCCCGAGCGCGGCGTGCACGCTGCCACCCACATTGCCCACGGCGGCCGCGGCCGTCCCCGGCGGCGTGTCGACGTCGGGGTCGAGGTCGGCGACGCGCTGGGCCTGGGCGAGCAGCCGCTGCGGCTCGACCACGGCGTAGTCCCTGCGGATCAGGACGCTGAGCGCGCTCGGCTCCTCCGGCCCGGCGTAGGCGGGCAGGGTGTCGTCGCCGGGGATCTCGAAGGGCGTGACCTCGTCGTAGGTGTCGTAGAGCAGCTCGTCGTAGGCCTCGGCTGTCGCGGCCAGCTCGTTGAACGCGGCGTAGACGGCCGGGTCGTCCTCGCCCGACCGGCGTTCGACGGCGTCGAGGTGGCGGTCCAGAGCGGCTTTGACCGCCTCGGCGGCGGCGCGTACCTCGGCAGCGGATGGCTGCGCAGCATCAGACATAGTGCAGACGCTATCCGCACCGGGCCCGTTCCCGCACAATAGATGCGATGCCGGAATACGAATTCTGTGATGTGTATGTGCCACGGGGGGTCTCCCGGGGTGCCGCCACACGCCTGCTGACCGATCACGCCGAGTACGGACACTGGGAGTTGGACCGACTGCGCCTCTACCCCGACGGCAGCCGCAGGGTGCGGCTGCGCCGAAGGATCATCCGCCAGGTGCGCGCCACCTGGTGACCGCACAGACGGAGCGGGCCCCGCGCGGCGGGACCCGCTCCGTGCTGTCAGGCGCTGCTGCGAGCGGTCCGGTCAGTTCTGGCCGGCACGCGCGCGGCGGTAGATGACCGCGCCACCGAGCAGCAGACCGGCGCTGGCGGCGCCGGCCATGCCCAGCTGGCCCGCGCCGGTGTGCGCGAGCTCGACGGCCTTGGCGGCCGGGCCCGCGGGCGCGGCCTTGGCCGGGGCCGCCATCGGGGCGCCCTTGTGGGCGTCCTTCACCTGGGCGGCGGGGATGTGCGCGGCGTCGGCCTGCGCGGGCTTGTGCCCGGCGGGGGCGTGCTCGGCCGGCTTGTCCTTGCCCGGGGTCTCGTGGCCCGGCTTGTGACCGGCCGGCTTGTCGTGGTCCTTGGCCGGCGGCTTGTGGTCGCAGTCGTGCCCGCCGGGGTGGCCCGGGCGGGACGGCGGCTTGTGGGCCCCGTCGTGGTCACCGGGCTTGTGCGGGGGCTTGTGCCCGGGGTGACCCGGCCACTCGTGGTGGCCGCCGCCCGCGTTGACGCACTCGTTGCCGGTGGTGTGGTTGCCCACGCCGACGACGTTGACGCTGTTGCCGCAGGCGTTGACCGGCACGTCGACCGGCACCTGGACGGTGTTGCCCGAGGCCACGCCGGGCGAGTCGGAGGCGACGCCGTGGGCGCCGGATCCGCCGTGCCCGTGGTGGCCGCCGCCGTGACCCTGGCCGCCGTGGCCCTGACCACCGTGGTGACCGCCGCCGTGGTGGCCGCCGCCGTTGACGCACGTGTTGCCCGAGGCCGGGTTGAGCGCCCCGATGACATTCACGGTGTTGCCGCAGGCGTTGACCGGCACGTGCACCGGCACCTGGACGGTGTTGCCGGAGGCCACACCGGGCGAGTTGACCGAGTGGCCCGAGGCGCCCGAGGACGCCTGGGCGTAGCTGCCGGTCACGGCCGCGAGCACGCCGCTCGCCGCCGCTGCTGTGATCAGGCCCTTCTTGGTGACCTGTCGCATGAAGTCCTGCCTCTCTGCTTGCGCTATACGGATATGCGCCAGCAACAGGGACAAAAGTGCCCACTGCTCGCGCATCGAAAGCCCGGGCGGCTCCGGAGTGCTCGAATGTCACTCCGGAGCCGCCCATGTCAGCCCCTTACGGGTTGAGGCACGACGTCAGTCGTTGACGCAGACGTTGCCGAAGGTGGGGTTCAGCAGGCCCACGATGTTGATCGAGTTGCCGCAGGCGTTGACCGGGATGTGCACCGGGACCTGGATGACGTTGCCGGAGACCACGCCGGGCGAGTTCACGGCGGCCCCCTGGGCCTCTCCGTCCGCAGCGGCAAGGCCAGCACCCGCGAGCACGAGACCACCGGTAACGGCCGCGGAAGCGACGACCTTCTTGATCATGGATTCCTCCTTGTTGGCAATGCGGTCCCAGCCGCGGACCGCACACCTGTAACGACGAGGAGGTAATCGGGCTACGCAACCCTCAGATCATTCACTCGTTACGGTTAACTCGGCACAAAAATACGGAGTTTAGCCGCCGATTCAGCACTGATCGAGGAAACGGTCGAGAACCCGTGCGCCGAACTTCAGCCCCTCCAGGGGCACTCGTTCGTCAACGCCGTGGAACATGCCCGCGAAGTCCAGCTCCGGCGGCAGCTGCAGCGGCGCGAACCCGAAGCACCGGATCCCCAGGTCGTCGAACGACTTCGCGTCCGTACCGCCCGAGAGCATGTACGGGACGGCGCGCGCGATCGGGTCCTCCGCCTTCAGCGCCGACTGCATGGCGTCGACCAGCTTGCCGTCGAAGCTCGTCTCCAGCGCCTTGTCCGCGTGCACGTCCTCGCGCCGGACCCGCGGCCCCAGGATGCGGTCGAGGTCGGCGAGGAACTCCTCCTCGTACCCCGGCAGGAACCTTCCGTCCACGTGCGCCGTGGCCTGCCCCGGGATCACGTTGACCTTGTACCCGGCGCCGAGCATCGTCGGGGCCGCGGTGTTGCGCAGCGTGGTGCCGATCATCTTGGCGATGCCGCCGAGCTTGGCGAGCGTCGTCTCCATGTCCTCGGGGTCGAGCGGGGTGCCGAGCGCGTCCGAGAGCTCGTCGAGGAAGGACCGCACGGTCTTGGTCATCCGGACCGGGAACTCGTGCCGCCCGAGCCGGCCGACCGCCTCGCACAGCTCGGTGATCGCGTTGTCCTTGTTGGTCATCGAGCCGTGGCCCGCGGTGCCGTCGACCGTGAGCCGCATCCAGTGCATGCCCTTCTGGGCGGTCTCGATCAGATAGAGCCGCAGGTTCTCGTTGACCGTGAAGGAGAAGCCGCCGACCTCGCCGATCGCCTCCGTCACGCCCTCGAAGAGCCCGGGGTGCTTGTCGACCAGGTGCCGCGCGCCGTAGACGCCGCCGGCCTCCTCGTCCGCGAGGAAGGCGAGCACCACGTCGCGCGGGGGCTTGCGGCCGGTGCGCATGCGGTCGCGGACGACCGCGAGGGTCATCGCGTCCATGTCCTTCATGTCCACGGCGCCGCGGCCCCACAGGCACCCGTCCGCGATCTCGCCCGCGAAGGGGTGGTGGGTCCAGTCGGCGGCGTTGGCCGGCACGACGTCGGTGTGGCCGTGGATGAGCAGGGCGGGCCGGGAGGGGTCCTCGCCCTCGATCCGCGCCACGGTCGACGCGCGCCCCTTGTGGGACTCGAAGATCTGCGGTTCGAGCCCGACCTCGGCGAGCTTCTCCGCCACGTACTCGGCGGCGGCGCGCTCGCCGGGCCCGGAGTGGTCGCCGTAGTTGCTGGTGTCGATCCGGATCAGATCGCGGCAGAGGTCGACGACCTCGTCCTCGCCGCCCCTGCCGACGCTGCCCGCCCCGGTCCCGGCCGGCTTCGACTCGCTCACGCTGCCTCCTCGTGGTTCGCTGCCGCGGGCTGCCGGCTGGGCGGCCGTCCGCGGCGTGGGTCCTCGGCCATCCTCTCTCTCCGCCCGCCGCAGCCCAAGGCCGCAATACCGCCGACATCCGCCCGTCACAGGCCGCCGGGCGGCCCCACCGGGCAGGTGATCGAGCACCCCCGGATCTTTGGTATTGTTTTCCTCGTCGGAAGGGCCACGGCCCGGAAGGCGA
Source organism: Streptomyces sp. URMC 127 (assembly GCF_051386535.1). NCBI lineage: Bacteria > Bacillati > Actinomycetota > Actinomycetes > Kitasatosporales > Streptomycetaceae > Streptomyces > Streptomyces sp. URMC 127. Next base: position 18,575 of record NZ_JBPQTW010000005.1, on the reverse strand, counting down.
AACACACCTGGTCCGGGTGGCGGAATGGCAGACGCGCTAGCTTGAGGTGCTAGTGCCCTTTATCGGGCGTGGGGGTTCAAGTCCCCCCTCGGACACCGGCGAGGAGCCCCAGCGATGCTGGGGCTCCTTTGTTTTGCCCCTATTACCCCTGTTTTTCCCGCTCCGTGCGCGGCCGGCCCCCGGCAGCCCGTGCGTATCATCTGGCGGATGATCACCAACCAGTCCCGGCGCGCGGCGCCGGCGGCCTCCTCCGCCCCCTGCCGCGTCACCGTCTGCCGCGGATGCTGCTGCGGCGACGCCCGGAAGGTGCCGGGGGTCGATCACGCCGGGCAGATCCCGCGGCTGCGGGCGGCGTTGGGCGGTGCCGCGCAGGTGCGGGCCTCCGAGTGCCTGGACGTGTGCGACCAGGCGAACGTGGTCGTCGTCCAGCCGTCGGCGGCGGGGCGCGCCGCCGGGGGCCGTCCCGTGTGGCTGGGGCTGGTCAACGACGACGACGCGCTCGCGGACATAGCCGCCTGGATCCGGGCCGGCGGGCCGGGGCTGGCGGAGCCGCCGGGCGTGCTGGACCTGTACGCGTTCACGGTCTCGCGGCGGGTGGGGAAGGCCGTGGAGGGCTAGTCCGCGGCCTTCCGGGTCCCCGGCTGTCCGCGCTCGGCCGCCGCGGCCGCCTTCTCCAGCTGGAACGCCTCGTTCCCCAGGCCGATGCTGCCGTGCACCGCGGGGCGCAGGTGCTTGAGGACGAGGCCGTAGCCGATGCCGGCGACGACGGCCGCGCCGATGGTGCCGGGCAGGATCCAGCGCAGGGGCGAGCCGGGGTCGGCGCCGAGGAGGACGTCGAAGTCCTTCACCGCGTACGCGGCGATGACGAGGAGGGCGGCGCCGGCGACGCCGGACGCGACGAGGCGGGGCGCCTGGGCCCGCGCGGCCCCGCGCCGTACGAAGAAGGCGATGACGGCGGCGGAGGCGGCGGCCATCAGCAGGATGACGCCGAGGGCGCCGACGTTCCCGCTCCAGGTGAACAGGCGCAGGACCGGCGCGGTGGGATCGCCCTGCGGGCGGCCGTCGGTCACCGCGAAGACGAGCACCGCGAGGAGCGAGACGCCGCTCTGCAGCAGGGATCCGTAGGCGGGGGCGCCGCTGGCGCGGGCGGTGCGGCCGACGGCGGCGGGCAGCAGGCCCTCGCGGCCCATGGCGAAGGCGTAGCGGGCGACGACGTTGTGGAAGCTGAGCATGGCGGCGAACATGCCGGTCACGTAGAAGAGGTGCATGACGTCGGTGAAGGTGCCGCCGAGCCGGTCCTCGGTGAGGCCGAAGAGGAGGTCCGGGCCCTGTTCCTGGGCGAGGCCGACGATGTGCCCGGGCCCGGCGGCGACGCTGAGCGCCCACGAGCTGAGGGCGAAGAAGAGGGCGACGAAGCCGACGGCGAGGAAGGTGACGCGGGCGACGACGACGTGGGGGCGGCTGGTCTCCTCGGCGTAGACGGCGGCCTGCTCGAAGCCGACGAAGGCGGCGATGGTGAAGCAGAGGGCGGTGCCGAGGCCGCCGCCGGCGAGGGTGGCGGGGTCGAAGGCGTGGAAGGAGACGCCCTCGGGGCCGGGGCTCGCGATGCCCGCGACGTCGAACGCGACGACCATCACGCACTCGATGAGCAGCAGCACGCCGAGGACCTTGGCGCTGAGGTCTATCTTCAGCCAGCCGAGGACGCCGACGACGAGGACGGCGGCCAGGGCGGGGACCCACCAGCCGACGGCGATGCCGAGGTGCTTGCCGAGCAGGCCGGAGAGCTCGTAGCCGAAGATGCCGTAGATGCCGAACTGCATGGGGCTGTAGGCGGCGAGGGCGACGACGGAGGCGGCCGCTCCGGCGGTGCCGCCGAGGCCGCGGGCGATGTAGGCGTAGAAGGCGCCGGCGTTGTGGACGTGACGGCTCATCTCGGCGTAGCCGAAGCTGAAGAGGGTCAGCACCACGCCGAGGATGACGAAGAGCAGGGGCTGTCCGACGATGGCCATCGTGCCGTACGTGGTGGGCATGACGCCGGCCGTCACCATGAGCGGCGCGCTGGCGGCGACCACCGACAGGAGCAGGCCGGCGAGTCCTATGCGGTCGGCGCGCAGGCGTCTCTCCTGGCCCTTGAACGTGCTGATCTCGCTCGTCGTGCCCGTCGTCATGGCGGGGTGGTCCTTCCCGTGGGGAGAGCGGGGACAGTGGGTGCGGGGACCGGCGGATGCCGGGCGGGGGCGGGCCGCCGGCGGGTCAGGCGGAGCCGAGGGCAGCGCGGCGCGCGTCCTGGAAGGCGGGGCCGGCGTCCCGGTCGGGGTAGGACCAGGGCTCGCGGGTGGCGTGCGGTCCTATGCGTGTGAGGAGGGCCGCCGCCTCGGCGAGCCGGCCCTCGTGGAGCTTGGCGTGGGCGAGGTAGTTGAGGTCGACCTTGCGCCGGGGGTGGGCGCTGCCGGGGGCGGCGTCGCCGCTCTCGCCGGGCTCGCCGCTCTCGCCGCTCTCGTCGGTGTCCCATTCGAGCCACCAGTCGAAGGCGGCCTTCATCACCTGGCGGGCGCGGCGGCTGGTCCAGTGGCCGGAGCGGGCGGGGTCGCGGGGTTCGAGGCCGGCGCGGGCGAGGACGCGGTAGCGCTCGGCGTGGGCGACGACGGGCAGGACGGCCAACGGCGAGTCGGCGGGGGCCTGTTCGGCGGCCCAGGAGGCGAAGTCGTAGACCTCGTGCAGGGGGTCGTCGCGGTCGCCGTCCTGGTGCTCGGCGAGGCAGGCGGCCATGAGGTGGTGGGCGTGGTGGTGGTCGCGGTGCCGGGCGCGGACCTGGTCGAAGGCGCGCACGCGCTCGTCGTCGGTGCCCGTGCGGCGGGCGAGGATGAGGACGGCGAGCCAGGGGGAGGGGTCCGTGGGGGCCATCCTGGCGGCCACCAGGCACGCGGCGCGGGCGGCGTCGGGGCTCTCCTTGCCGCCCACGGCGCGGAAGACGGTGGCGCAGGCGAGGAGGGCCGCGGCGTCGGGGCTGTCGGGCTCGGCGAGCTGCCACTCGCGGGCCCAGGCGAGGCTGGAGGGGCCTTCGGCGAGGACGACGAGGCGGTGGCCGCGGCGGTCCCAGTCGTCACCCGTCCGGGCGAGCAGCTGGCGGGCCTCGGTCCAGCGGCCGCGGGCGAGGGCGTCACGGACGGTGGCCAGCGCGTGGTCGTCGAGGGCGGGGTCGAAGGTCACTCCGTCCTTGGTGCGGGAGCGGGAGGCCCGGGCAGCCTTCCCCAGGGGGCGCGGGGGCGTCATCTGCGGGCTTCCTCCACGGCGTACGTCCCCTCCGGCCGCCTGGTCGGGGCGTCCGCATGCATCCACGTCAGTCACGCACAGCAAAGCGGTAGTCACTACTCCGAGTCAAGACCCGATCTTGGGGCTGACAGCTCATCAACTCACCAGGAGTCAGTTCCGGGTTACCGTGGTTCACTCCCCCGCACCGCCGGACCTGTGCACGTCACTCGCACGCCCGCCCTACGGACAACAGTTCGATGTGCGGCGGGGCACTCGCGGACGCTGTCGACCGTTGGAGGGGATGGCCGCCCGAAAGAGGGGTACTCGCCCGTCACACCGTCCACAAGGCGGCTATCGTTTTTCTGTCAAGTCCCCTGACGACCTAGTGGTCTTGAGGTGCGCGACGTGATGGTCTTCGCCTTCGCCGTGAGCGCGGCGTGCTGCCTGGGCATCGGCTTCGTCCTCCAGCAGAACGCCGCACAGCGGGCACCGATGAGCGACTTTCTCTCCGTCCGGCTGCTGCTCGACCTCGTCCGGATGCCGCGCTGGCTGGCCGGCATCGGGATGATGGTGTGCGGCATGGTGCTCGGCGCGATCGCGCTGGGGCAGGGCGAGGTGTCGCTGGTCGAGCCCCTGCTCGCGACGAACCTGCTGTTCGCGATGGCCCTCTCCCGCTGGCAGACCCGCCAGCCGCTGGGCCGTTCGGGCTGGGGCGGGCTGTGGCTGCTGGCCTGCGGCGTCGCGGCCTTCATCGTCGCGGGCCGCCCGCACGGCGGCGCCACCGTCACCGACCCGCTGCGGCACTGGCTGCTCATCGGCGTCATGGTGGGCGGCGCGCTCGCGCTGGCTGCGGCGTCCAAGCGGGCGCGGATGAGCGTCGAGGCGCCGCTGCTCGCGGTGGCCGCCGGGCTGCTCTACGGCGTGCAGGACGCCCTGACGCGCGTCAGCGGCAAACGGCTGTCCGAGGACGGCTGGACGGCCTTCTTCCTGAGCTGGCAGCCGTACGGGGTGCTCGTGCTCGGTCTGACGGCGCTGGTCTTCGTGCAGAGCGCCTTCGAGACGGCCCCGCTGCGGATGTCCCTGCCCGCCCTGACCGCGGCGCAGCCGCTGGCCGGGATCGCCTGCGGGGTGGGCTTCCTCGGCGACCGGCTGGACACCTCGCCCGGGGCGCTGGCCTGGGAGGCGGCCGGTCTGGTGGCCATCGTGATCGGCATCGTCCTGATCGGGCGGCATCCGGCGATGCCGTCGGGGACGGCGGAGGTGGACCGGGTGCGCGATCTGCAGCCGCACTGAGCGGTTGCGCCGCCCGCGCTGCTTGGATGGGCGCATGAGCGATCAGACACCGCGGAGGGCGCCGCGGCCCGAGGACGAAGTGCTGGACATCGTCGACGAGCAGGACCGGGTGGTGGGGCAGGCCCCGCGCGGGGAGGCGTACGCCCGCGGGCTGCGGCACCGCTGCGTCTTCGTTCTCGCCCGGGACGGCGAGGGGAAGATCTTCGTCCACCGGCGCACCCCCGGGAAGCTGGTCTTCCCCTCGTGCCACGACATGTTCGTGGGCGGGGTCGTCGGGGCGGGCGAGTCGTACGACGAGGCCGCGCTGCGGGAGGCGGAGGAGGAGCTGGGCGTCTCGGGGCTGCCCGCGCCGACGCCGCTGTTCCGGTTCCTCTACGAGGGGCCGGGGGGATCGTGGTGGTCGGCGGTGTACGAGGTGCGGTGTGACCTGGCGGTCAGCCCGCAGGTGTCGGAGGTCGCCTGGCACGGGTTCCTCTCCGAGGAGGAACTGGAGGAACGGCTCGGCGACTGGGACTGGGTCCCGGACGGCCGAGAGGCGTACCGCCGGCTCCGCTCCCGCTGAGGGGACGGGGTGCCCTACCGGGCGGAGGGGCCCCTGACGGGGCCGGCACATTCGCCCCGCCGCCGCGGCGAGCAACCACCACGCGACCGGACCGGCGGTGCCGGAACCAGCCGCGGCCCGGGACGGCACCGCCGGACACCACCGTCGTGGTCGATCACCGCCGCGGCGGAGAAAGAGTGCGGAGCCCGCACCGCCGGCACATTCACCCCGCCGCCGCGGCGAGCAACCACTACGCGACCGGACCGGCGGTGCCGAAACCAGCCCCCGCCCGGGACGGCACCGCCGGACACCACCGTCGTGGTCGATCACCACCGCGGCGGAGAAAGAGTGCGGAACCCGCACCACCGACCACAGGCATCGGCCGCCGGCCGGCACATTCGCTCCGCCGCCGCGGCGAGCAACCACCACGCGACCGGACCGGCGGTGCCGAACCCAGCCGCGGCCCGGCACGGCACCGCCGGACACCACCGTCGTGGTCGATCACCGCCGCGGCGGGAGGGAAAGTGCGCTCGGCAGAAGTAGAAACGTGGCCCCCCGCTCTGGTCAGTCCACCGTTACTACGATCTTGCCGCGCGTGTGGCCCTCCTCGCTGAGGCGGTGCGCGTCCGCCGTGCGTTCCAGGGGGAAGACCTTCGCCACCTCGACCGTGAGCTTGCCGTTGTCGGCCAGGTCGGCGAGGGCCGTGAGGTCGGACCGGTCCGGGCGGACGAAGACGTAGCGCCCGCCGAGGCCGGTGACGGCCGGGTCGGCGACGGAGGCGAGCCGGCCGCCGTGGCGGAGCAGCCCGGGCGAGACCCGCAGCGCCTCCCCGCCGACGAGGTCGAGCACGCAGTCGGCGCCCTCCGGGGCGAGCGCCCGCACCCGTTCGGCGAGCCCCTCCCCGTACGGGACGGGCTCCGCGCCGAGGGAGCGCAGGTAGTCGTGGTTGCGCTCGCTGGCCGTGCCGATGACGCGCGCGCCGAAGTGGCGGGCAATCTGGACGGCCATGGTGCCGACGCCGCCGGACGCGGCGTGGATCAGCACGGTCTCGCCCTCCCACAGCCGGAGCGCCTTGACCAGGGCCTGGTACGCGGTGAGCCCGGCCAGCGGCAGGCCCGCGGCCTGCTCGAAGGTGAGGGTCTTCGGCTTGTGCGCGAGCGTCCGTACGGGGGCCGCGACGTATTCGGCGAACGTGCCGCGGGAGAGGAAGTCCTCGCGGACGTAGCCGATGACCTCGTCGCCCTCGGCGAACTCGGTGGCGTCGGCGCCGGACCGGACCACGACGCCCGAGACGTCCCAGCCGGGGATGACGGGGAAGACCGCGTCGAGGGCGGGGTCGAGGTAGCCGGCGCGGGCCTTCCAGTCGACGGGGTTGACCGCGGCGGCCCGGACCTTGACCAGGACGGAGTCGGGGCCGACCTTGGGGTTCGGCCGCTCGCCGTATTCGAGGACCTCGGGCCCTCCGTAGGTCCGGTAGCTGATGGCCTTCATGGGTGGTGCTCCTCGCGAGGACGGGTGGGGCGCGTCAGGCGCCGGCGGGTGCGGTCTCAGCGTCCGCCGCGGCGGCGTGGGCCGCCACTTCGGCGCGCCGGGCGTGGATCTTCCGCAGGCCGAGCCCGGCGACGAAGGCGACCAGCAGGAACGCCGCGCCGGCGATCACGAACGTGAGTGTGAACTGGCTCTCGGCGGGCAGCTTCGGCGCGCCCGGCGGCAGGTGCTCAAGGCTCTTGGAGGCGAGCACCGTGGTGATCATGGCGCTGCCGATGGCGCTGCCCGTGGAGCGGGAGATGGAGTTGATGCCGTTGGCGATGCCGGTCTGCCGGGGCGGGACGCTGGCGACGATCACGGCGGGCATGGCCGCGTAGCCGAAGCTGATGGCGGCGCCGACGAACATGCCGGCGGCGACGACGGAGACCGTGTGCTCGTGGTCGAGCGCGATCCACACGAAGCCGGCGGTGCCGATGAGGGAGGCGAGCAGCAGGACGAGGCGGGGGCCCTTGTGGCGGACGAGCTGGCCGCCGACGGGGGCGGCGAGCAGCGACACGATGGTGCTGGGCAGCAGGTACTCGACGGAGGCGCGCAGGACGCCGGCGGAGAACCCGTAGCCGGCGATCTTCTCCGGCATCTGGACGAGGTAGGACACGCCGATGAAGAGGGCGAAGGAGCCGAAGCCGACGAGGAGGCCCGCGATGTTGGCGAAGAGCACCGGGCGGTGGGCGAACATCTTCATGTCGACCAGCGGCTCGCGCACCGTGCGCTCGACCAGCGTCCAGACGGCGGCCATCACGACGGCGCCGGCGAAGCAGCCGAGGGTGCGGCCGGAGGACCAGCCCCACTCGTGGCCCTGGGTGATGGGCAGCAGGAGCAGGACGAGGGTGGCGGCCAGGCTGAGCGCGCCGAGGACGTCGGTGCGGCCGCCGGTGGTCTCGCGGGTGGCGGGGACGAGGAGGACGACGGCGAGGAGCGCGAGCGCGGCGAGGCCGGTGGCCAGCCAGAACGCGCTGCGGTAGTCGGGGTCGTCGCCGGAGGTGAGCAGGCCGGTGGCGACGAGGGCGAGGCCGCTGCCGAAGGCGAGCGTGCCGCTGACCATGGCCATGGCGCCGGGCAGCTTCGCGGGGCGGATCTCCTCGCGCAGCACGGAGAGCGCGAGCGGGAAGATCGCGGTGGCGGCGCCCTGGAGCACGCGGCCGACGATCAGCCAGAGCAGGGAGTGCGTGACGGCGGCGAGCACGGAGCCGGCGACCATCACGACCAGCACGCCGACCAGGGTCTTCTTCTTGCCGTGCTGGTCGCCGAAGCGGCCGAGGAGCGGGGTGAAGACGGCGGCGGAGAGCAGGGTCGCGGTGGTGACCCAGCTGACGTTGGCGGGGGTGGTCTCCAGGTCGTTCTGGATCAGGCCGAGGATCGGGACGACCAGGGTCTGCATCATCGACACGACCATGGCGGCGAGGCTCAGGGCGAAGACGATGACTGTCTCGTTGCGCGGAGAAGCCTGTGACGAGCTCAAGGGGAATCGGATCCTTCTGGTTACTTCACGACGTTGATGCTTGAGATCGTCAAGCAACTCGGCCCACCGTAGGCCGGGATACTTCAGGTAGTCAAGTTAATGTTTTATTACCTCAACCTCTTGAGTACACTCGAGCCATGACCGCCACCGCATCCCCGGCCCCGACCAAGGCCCAGCTCCTGGAGCTCGTCGCGGCGCTCGGCACCGCCCAGTGGCAGGACTTCGCCGCCGCCGCTGCCCGGCACGGCCTCACGTCCGTCCAGGCCAAGCTCCTCGCCCAGCTCAAGGGCCCCGTGCCCATGCGCAAGCTCGCCACGCTGCTGGTGTGCGACGCCTCCAACGTCACGGGCATCGTGGACCGCCTGGAGGCCCGCGGCCTGGTGCGCCGCGAGCCCGACCCCGCCGACCGCCGCGTGAAGAACGTCGTCGCCACCGACGAGGGCCACGAGACCATCCGCCGCGTCCGCGCCGAGATGCAGGCCACCCACAGCGCGCTCGACACCCTCGACGAGCAGGAGCGCACCACGCTGTACGGCCTGCTGGAGCGGCTGCGCCCGGGCATGGAGCACCGCGGCTGACGCCCTGCCCGCCACCGGCCCCCGCGCCCGTATTCTGACGGGCAGTCCGTTCCGCGCGGCCCGCGCGGAGGCAAGGGGAGGTCTTCCATGTGCAGCACGAGCCCGGTCGCGTCCGTCGGTACGGAGCCGGCCGAGCCCTACACCGTCCGCCTCGCCCCCGGGGTCACGGCCTTCGTCCAGCCCGACGGCGGCTGGTGCCTGAACAACGCGGGGATCGTGACCGGCGGCGGCCGGACGGCGCTGATCGACACCACGGCCACCGTCCGCCGGGCGCAGCTGCTGCGCGACGCCGTGACGGACGCCGGCGCGCCCCTGCCCACCACGATCGTCAACACCCACCACCACGGCGACCACACCTACGGCAACTGCGTCTTCCCCGAGGCGACCGTCGTGGGCCACGAGGAGTGCCGCCGCCAGACCCTCGCCGCGGGTCTGCAACTGCACGGCATCTGGCCCGGGGTCGAGTACGGCGACGTGCGGATCACGCCCGCCGAGGTCACCTACACCGACACGCTCTCCCTGCACGTGGGCGACACCGAGGTCCGGCTGATCCACCCGGGCCCGGCGCACACCACCGGCGACACCATCGCCTGGCTGCCGGAGCAGCGCGTCGTCTTCACCGGCGACCTCGTCTTCAACGGCGGCACGCCCTTCCTCCTGATGGGCTCCCTCGCGGGCTCGCTGCGCTCCCTGGAGGTCCTGCGCGAACTGGACGCCGAGACCGTCGTACCCGGCCACGGCCCCGTCACCGACCCCGGCGCGTACGACGTCCTCGAACGCTACTTCCGCTGGCTCCAGGACCTGGCCCGCACCGAACACGCCGCCGGCCGCACCCCTCTGGAGGCCGCCCGCGCCGCCGACCTCGGCGAGTTCGCCGGCCTCCGCGAGAGCGAACGCCTGGTCGCCAACCTGCACCGCGCCTACGCCGAACTGGAGGGACGCCCGCTGGGGGAACCGCTCGACCTGGCGGCCGTCGTCGCCGACATGATGACGATGAACGGCGGCCGCCTGATGACCTGTCACGCGTAGGGACGCAGCGCGCACGGGAACGAGGCGGCGGTGCCCTCTGGACGGCATACCGACCGGTCGGCATGATGGCCCGCGGACTTGGTGGGCTACTGCCCTGACGAGGAGCGTGCGATGAGCAACGGTAATCCTCCCGGACTCGATCCGGAGCGGCTGCGGGAGCATCTGGAGCGGGAGCGGCCCGGGCTCGTGCGGGGGCCGCTGGCGGCCGAGCTGATCGAGGGGGGACGGTCCAACCTCACGTACGCCGTGACCGACGGCGTGGGCCGGTGGGTGGTGCGCCGTCCGCCGCTCGGGCACGTGCTGGCCACCGCGCACGACATGCGGCGCGAGCACCGGGTGATCAGCGCGCTGCACCGGACGCCGGTGCCCGTGCCCGGGGCGGTGCTGCTGTGCGAGGACGAGAGCGTGCTCGGGGCGCCGTTCTACGTGATGGAGTTCGTGGACGGCACGCCGTACCGGACGGCCCGGCAGCTCGCCGCGATCGGGCCCGAGCGCACGCGCAACGTGGTGCTCGGGCTGGCCGACACGCTGGTCGGCCTGCACGCCGTGGACCCGGTCGCCGTCGGCCTGGCCGGTTTCGGGCGGCCGGACGGCTTCCTGGAGCGGCAGCTGCGGCGCTGGGGCAAGCAGCTGGAGGCGTCGCGCAACCGCGAGCTGCCCGGCATCGACGCCCTGCACTCCGGCCTGGCCGCGGCGCTGCCCGCCTCCCCCGCCGCCACGGTCGTGCACGGCGACTACCGGCTCGACAACGTCCTCATCGGCGCGGACGACACGGTCGCCGCCGTCCTCGACTGGGAGATGTCCACGCTCGGCGACCCGCTCACCGACCTCGGCCTGCTGGTGATGTACAGCGAGCAGGAGCCCGTCCCCGGCTCCCCCATCAGCACGACGCGCGAAGCCCCCGGGCACCCGGAGCCCGCCGAGCTCGTCGAGCGCTACGCCGCCGCGTCCGGGCGCGACGTCTCCGCACTGCCCTGGTACACGGCCTTCGCGTACTTCAAGCTCGCCGTGATCCTGGAAGGCATCCACTACCGCTACACCCTCGGGCAGACCGTCGGCGCGGGCTTCGACCGCATCGGGCAGCTCGTCCCGCGCTTCATCGACAACGGACTCACCACCCTGCGGAAGGGCTGACGCCATGGACTTCGCCTTCGACGCCCGCACCGAGGAACTGCGCGGCCGGCTGCTCGCCTTCATGGACGAGCACGTCCACCCGGCGGAGGCCGTCGCCGAGGAGCAGCGGGCCGCCCTGGCCGACCCGTGGACCGCGCCCCCGGTCGTCGCCGAGCTCCAGGCGGAAGCGCGGCGCCGGGGGCTGTGGAACCTCTTCCTGCCGGACCGCGAGTACGGCGCCGGGCTGACCAACCTGCAGTACGCCCCGCTCGCCGAGATCACCGGCCGCAGCCCGCAGCTGGCCCCCACCGCCCTCAACTGCGCCGCCCCCGACACCGGGAACATGGAACTGCTCGCCCAGTTCGGCACGAAGGAGCAGCGCAAGCGCTGGCTCGAGCCGCTGCTCGACGGCCGGATCCGGTCGGCGTTCGCGATGACGGAGCCCGACGCCGCCTCCTCCGACGCGACGAACATCGGGACCCGCATCGAGCGCGACGGCGACGCCTACGTCATCACCGGCCGCAAGTGGTACATCTCCGGTGCCATGAACCCCGCTTGCGAGATCTTCGTCGTGATGGGGAAGACCGACCCGGACGGGGCCGACCCGCGGCGCCAGCAGTCCATGGTGCTCGTCCCGCGCGACACGCCCGGCCTGGAGGTCCGGCGTGCGATGAGGGTCTACGGCTACGAGGACCACTACCACGGCGGCCACGCGGAGATCGTCCTCGACCGCGTACGGGTGCCGGTGGCGAACCTCGTCGGCGAGGAGGGCGGCGGCTTCGCGATCGCCCAGGCGCGCCTCGGCCCCGGCCGCATCCACCACTGCATGCGGCTGATCGGGATGGCCGAGCGGGCGATCGAGCTCATGTGCCGGCGCGCCCTGGACCGCACGGCCTTCGGCAAGCCGCTGGCCGGGCAGGGCGTGGTCCAGCAGTGGATCGCCGACTCGCGGGTGGCGGTGGAGCAGCTGAGGCTGCTGGTGCTGAAGACGGCGTGGCTGATGGACACCGTGGGCAACCGGGGCGCGCACACCGAGATCCAGGCCATCAAGATCGCCACTCCGCGGACGGTCGTGGACATCCTCGACAAGGCCGTCCAGCTGCACGGGGCGGCGGGTGTGAGCCAGGACTTCCCGCTGGCGGAGCTGTGGGCCGCGGCACGGACCCTGCGCCTGGCCGACGGGCCGGACGAGGTGCACCAGCGGTCGCTGGCGCGGCGCGAGCTGCGACGGTACTAGTACGACCCGGCCGTACGCCCCGGCCGTACGAGCGCGACGCGCGCGCCCGCCGCCGCGGGTGCGGGCACAGCATCGTGCAGGCGCCGCGTACCCGCCCTGCCCTGCGGGAAGAGATCCGGTACGGGGCAGGGAGGGAGGTCATCATGGCCACCGGGTGGAAGGGACGCAAAGACGCCGTGCGGCTGGGAGGGCTGCCGTTCGCGGCGGCCGCCCTGACCGCCACCGCCGCGCTCTACATCGCGCTCGTCGCCTTCGGCAACATCACCGACTTCGGCACGAACCGGGAGTTCGTCCGGCACGTCCTGTCGATGGACACCACCTTCCAGGACGACGACCTGATGTGGCGGGCCGTCACCGACCGCACGCTGCAGGACATCGCCTACGTGGCGATCATCATCTGGGAGTCACTGGCGGCGGTCGTGCTCGTGGCGGCGACAGTGCTGTGGGTGCGCGGCCTCACGGCGCGCGGCGGGGGCTTCCGGCGGGCGCGGCGGCTGAGCACGCTGGGTCTGGTGATGGTCCTGCTGCTGTTCGGCGCGGGCTTCATCGCGATCGGCGGCGAGTGGTTCGCCATGTGGCAGTCGCAGAAGTGGAACGGCCTGCAGGCCGCCGGGCGGAACTTCCTGCTGGCGGGGTTCGTGCTCGTGCTGATCCACCTGCCGTCTCCGCAGTGGCACTCCCCCGAAGGCTGACACCCCGGCCAGGACCGACCGCCCAGGGCCGACCAACCGAGCCGACCGACCCGTACGGGCCGACCCGCCGGGACGACCGGCCGACCCGCCCGGACCGGCCCGACGCCCGCCCCCTACGCCCCCGCTCCGGAGAACACCACCAGCGACCGCCCGCCGCGCCCCGCGAGCATCGCCTCGAACGCACCCGCTATGCCGTCGAGACCGATCCGCGCCGTCACCAGCGCGGAGAGGTCGAAGCGGCCCGCGCGCACGTGCCCGGCGATCACCGGCAGGTCCTTCGCCGGGTCGCTGTTGCCGTAGACGCAGCCCGAGAGCGTGCGCCCGAAGTGGAAGAGCTCCAGCGCGGAGAACGTCACCTGCTGGTCCATGCCGCCGATGCCGACGACCGTCGTCCGCCCGCCCTTGCGCGTCGACGACCAGGCCGTACGGATCGCGTCCGCCCGCCCCGCGCATTCGATGGCGACGTCCGCGCCCCACCCTCCGGTGAGCCTGCGGACGGTCTTGGCCGTGTCGGCGCCCGCGACGACGAAGTGGGTGGCGCCGGCGGCCCGGGCCAGCCCCTCCTTCGCCGGGGAGACGTCCACGGCCACGATCGTGCCCGCGCCGGCGATCCGCGCGGACTGCAGGGTGGCGAGCCCGACGCCGCCCACGCCGTAGACCGCGACGGACTCGCCGGCGCGCACCTTCGCGGAGTGGTGCACGGCGCCGTAGCCGGTGAGCACGGCGCAGCCCAGCAGGGCCGCTTCGACCGGCGGGATCCCGAGAGGAAGCGGAATGGCCGCATCCGCCCGGACGACGGTCTCCTCGGCGAACACGGCCGTGCCGAGGCCCGGGTAGAGCGACCGGCCGTCGGCCGCGAGGGTCGCGTACGGGACGGCGGCGGCCGCGGCGGAGCCCGCGCACAGCCAGGGCTCGCCGATCCCGCAGAAGTGGCAGCCGCCGCAGGAGGGCGCCCAGTTGAGGACGACCAGGTCGCCCGGCGCCACGTGGGTCACCCCCTCGCCGACCGCGGTGACCCGGCCCGCGCCCTCGTGCCCGAGGACGGCGGGCACGGGCTGGCGCAGCGTCCCGTTGGACAGGGAGAGGTCGGAGTGGCACACGCCGGCGGCGGCGAGGCGGATGCGCACCTGCCCGGGGCCGGGCGCGGGCAGGACGATCTCGGCTATCTGCAGGGGAGCACCCACGGCGGGCAGTACGGCGGCGCGGACCATGCCATTCCTCTCGACGGGCGGTGACGGCGGGCGTGAGGGGAGCGCGGGCGGGGGGGGTGCGGGGCGGCGGCTCCGGGCGTCAGAACTGCAGCGACTTGGTCTGGAGGTACTCCCCCAGCCCGTGGACGCCCAGCTCGCGTCCGACGCCCGACTCCTTGTAGCCGCCGAAGGGCGCGAGGATGTTGAACCCGCCGCCGTTGATCTCCACCTGCCCGGCGTCCAGGCGCCGCGCGAAGGCGGCGGCCTCCTCCGCACCGGCGGCCCAGACCGCGGCGGCCAGGCCGTAGACCGTGCCGTTGGCGATCCGTACGGCCTCGTCCTCGTCCTCGTACTTGATGAAGGAGAGCACGGGCCCGAAGATCTCCTCCTGGGCGATGGTCATCTCCGGCGTGACGTCGGCGAAGACGGTCGGGCTGACGAAGTAGCCCTTGTCGAGGCCCTCGGGGGGCGTCGCGCCGCCGGCGACGAGGCGCGCGCCCTCCTCCACGCCCTTGTCGATGTAGCCGCGCACGCGCGCGTGCTGCTCGGCGTTGACGAGCGGGCCGACGCGGACCCCGTCCTTCGTGGGGTCGCCGGGCACGAAGTCCGCGACCGCGGCGGCGGCCAGGGAGACGGCCTCCTCGTACGCGTCGGCGTGCACGAGCGTGCGGGTGAGGGCGTTGCAGGACTGGCCGGTGTTGCGGCACACGTCGGCGACGTTCGCGGCGATCGCCTTGGCGAGGTCGGCGCCGGGCAGGATGACGTTGGCGGACTTGCCGCCCAGCTCCAGGGCGACCCGCTTGACGGCCGCGCCGGCCACCGCGCCGATCCGCTTGCCCACGGCCGTGGAGCCGGTGAAGGAGACGAGGTCGACGCCGGGGTGCTCGGCGAGCGCCTGCCCGGCCACCGGCCCGAGCCCGGTCACGAGGTTGAAGACGCCCGCGGGAATCCCGGCCGCGTCCACGCACTCGGCGAAGAGCTGCGCGGTCAGCGGAGTGTCCTCGGCGGGCTTGAGGACGATCGTGCACCCGGCGGCCAGCGCCGGGGCGACCTTGGACACGACCTGGTGGAGGGGGTAGTTCCAGGGCGTGATCGCAGCGACGACGCCCACGGGCTCGTGGAGCACGGTCGAATTGCCGATCCGCTCCTCGAAGGGGTGGCTCGCGGCGAGCTCGGCGTACGAACCGGCGACGGCGATCGGCAGCCCGGTGTGCACCCGCTGGGCGAAGCCCTTCGGCGAACCGAGCTCGGCCGTGACCGTGGCGGCGATCTCCTCCTGCCGTGCGGCGAGCGCGTCGCGCAGGGCGGCGAGGTGTTCGCCGCGCCGCGCGGGCGGGGTGGCGGCCCAGCCCGGCAGGGCCGCGCGTGCCGCCCGGACGGCCGCGTCCACGTCCCGGGCGTCCCCGGCCGGGACGGTGGCGATGACCTGCTCGTCGGCCGGGTTCACGACCTCGATCGTGCCGGTGCCCGCGGCGGGTCGCCAGGCTCCGTCGATGTACATGCCGTCGTGCGCGCTCACGGGTCTTCTCCTCGCCAAAAGCGGAACCGGATCGGAAGAGCTGCGAACAGCTCGGAACAGCTCGTACCACTCGAACATCTCGTACCACTCGTACAGCTCGAATGACTCGGGCAGCTGCGGAAAGGCCCACGCTAGCGCCGCCCCCACCGGCCCTGCCAGAGCGCGCCCCCCGTGCCGGTGTGGCCGTCGTCTCAATGCCCGCAGCCGCCGGTCACGTAAGGTCTAGCCGTGCCGCAGATTTCGTACACGCTCCAGGAACTGACCGTCGGCCAGCTGTCCGCGCGCAGCGGCGCGGCGGTCTCGGCGCTGCACTTCTACGAGACCAAGGGCCTGATCAGCAGCCGCCGGACCTCCGGCAACCAGCGCCGCTACGACCGTGACGCCCTGCGCCGCGTGGCCTTCATCCGGGCCGCGCAGCGGGTCGGCATCCCGCTGGCCACGATCCGCGAGGCGCTCTCGGAGCTGCCCGACGAGCGCACCCCGAACCGGGAGGACTGGGCCCGGCTGTCCGAGGCCTGGCGGGGCGAGCTGGAGCAGCGCATCAAGCAGCTGACGCGGCTGCGGGATCACCTGGACGACTGCATCGGCTGCGGCTGCCTGTCGCTGGAGACCTGCGCGCTGTCCAACCCGGATGACCGCAGCGGCCTGCGGGGAGCGGGTTCGCGCCTGCTGGTCGAGCGCTGAGGCGGGCCGCTCCCCGGCCCCCGGGGCCTCACCACAGGGCGGGCCTCCGCCCGGCCCACGGGCGGGCCTCCTCCAGCTGGGCGGCGAGCGAGATGAGCCCGGCCTCGTCGCCGTAGCGGCCGCCGAGCATGATCCCTACGGGCAGGCCTTCCGCGGTCCAGTGCAGCGGCACGCTCACGGCGGGCCGGCCGGTCGCGTTGTACAGCGGGCAGAAGGGCGTGAAGGCGGCGATGTCCGCGAACTCCCGCTCCGGGTCGTCGTCGTTGCGCAGCGCGCCGACGGGCACCGGGAGCCGGGCGAGGGTGGGCGACAGCAGCACGTCGTAGCCGGTGCCGGGGGCCTGAAGAGTGTCCTCGACGAGCTGGGCGATACCGCGCATCCGCTGCAGGGCCCCGGCGAACTCCGTGCCGGTGACGCGCGCGCCGCGCTCGCGCAGGTGGCGGGTGAGGGGCAGCAGCAGCTTCTCGCCCTCCGGCGGCACGGGCAGCACCGCCGCCACCACGTCCCAGACGGTGGTGAAGGCGCGGGCCAGGCTCTTGTCCTGCGGGAGCGTCAGCTCCTCCACCTCGTGGCCGAGCTCGCGCAGCAGGTCCGCCGTCTCCTGCGCGGCGCGCCGGCACTCGGGGTCGAGTTCCACGCCGGGAACGGGCGCCTCCGTGAGGTGGGCGACGCGCAGGCGGCCCGGGGCGCGGCGCGCGTGCCCGGCGAAGGTCTCGCCGGGCGGCAGCGCGGGCGCGGTGTACGGGTCGCCGGGCATCGGCCCCGCGAGCACGTCGAGGAGCGCGGCGGCGTCGGCGACCGTACGGGCGAGGGGCCCGTGCGTCATCAGGCCCGTCACGTCGTGCAGGACGGGGCCGGGGCTGACCCGGCCGCGGCTGGGCTTGATGCCGAACAGGCCGCACGCCGAGGCCGGGATGCGGATGGAGCCGCCGCCGTCGCTGGCGTGCGCGAGGGGCGCGAGCCCGGCGGCGACCGCGGCCGCCGCCCCGCCGCTCGATCCGCCGGCCGAGCGGCTAAGGTCCCAGGGGGTGCGCGCGGGCGGCACGAGGTCGTTCTCGGTGTGCGCGGGCAGGCCGAACTCGGGGGTGTTGGTCTTGCCCAGCAGGATCGTTCCGGCTGCGCGCAGCCGCGTCACGACGTGATCGTCCGCCGTCGCCACGTTGCCGGCGTACGCGGCCGAGCCCATCGTCCAGCGCACGCCGGCGACCTGGGTGAGGTCCTTGACCGGCACGGGCACGCCGTGCAGCGGGGGCAGCGCGCGGCCCTCGCGCCGGGCCGCCGCGGCCGCGCTCTCGGCGTCGGCCGCCTGCTTGCGCGCCGTCTCGGGGGTGACGGTGACGAACGCCCCGACGGTGGCGTCCAGCCGTCCGATGCGCTCCAGGTAGTGCTCGGTCAGCTCGACGGGCGAGACCTCGCCCGCCCGCACCGCCGCCCCCTGTTCCAACGCGGTCAGGTCGTGCAACTGCGCCATGCCGTCCGCCTCTTCTCGCGCACCGGTGGGTCCGTGCTGCATCCTCGCACCACCGGCGGACGGCGGACACCCCCTTCCCGGCCTCCTCGGCATCTCCTCCCCGCACCGCGGCCTCCCTCACACCGCCGCGTAACGGTCCTCCAGCACCCGGCGGCGGGCCGCGGCCAGCGCCCCCGGGGTGAGCACGGGCGCGGGCACCACGATGCCGCAGTCCGCGCAGACGGGGCCCTGCGCGGGGCAGCGGTCCAGGTCGGGGCGCCACTCCAGGCGGTCCTGGGCGCAGACGGGGCAGACGTCCCCGGGCTCGGACTCCATCGCGGTGATCACCCGGCGCAGCACGTCGGAGAGGCGCGCGGCCGGGTAGACGCCGGGGCTCACGCAGGGCACGATGTCGCAGCCGCCCCAGGTGTTGCGGTGCCAGGCGTCGACGGCGGCGGGCTGCCGGATGCCGTCGTGCTTCTCGCGCTTGCGGCGGTCGGCGAAGGACGCCTCGTAGGCCAGCCAGACCGCGCGGGCCTCCTCCAGCTCGGCGAGCGCGACGAGCAGCCCGGCCGGGTCGGGGGCCCGGTCGGCCGGGGCGATGCCCGCCAGGTCGCACAGGTGGTGCCAGGTCGCCCGGTGCCCGTACGGGGCGAAGCGCTCAAGACACTTGCGCAGGGAGGTCCGCCGCAAGGCGATGGTGTTCCGTGGATTGCGCACCTCTCGTGCGAGTGCTCTGAAACCTGCCACTGCATCCCACCTCCGACAGCGCGGACTCGGATCGACATGGAAGGGACGTAACTCATCGCCATTCGGATCCATCGGCCGCGGTGTGCGGCCGACTCCGCTCTGCTACCCCGAAGTCGCGCCGGGATGTGGAACCCGGTTCATTCGGCGCGGTTCGTTCGGCGCGCGGGCGCGCGACCGGCCGGGATGCGCCGCTGTTCGCGGGAGGCGCGGCCGGGCCGGGGGCGGGGCGGGCCGCCGCAG